>DPWT01000124.1 GCA_003527555.1 Verrucomicrobiales bacterium
TGTAATGTGATGGAGAGAAGGAGGGAGGGGAAAAGTATATTTAGGGAGAGGGGGGGGGGGGGGAAAGAAGAAGAAGGAAGAAGAGAGGGGGGGGGGGGAAGGGAGGGAGGAGGGGGGAGGGGAAGAGGGGGGGGAGGGGTGGGGGGAGGCTGGGGGTGGGGGGTGGGGGGTGTCAGCGGTAGGTGGGAGGGCGATGTTCGCGCGCTGGACAATGCCAGCATTGCTATCGAAAAAGGTGAATTGTTTTTTTTGTTAGGATCTAGTGGCTGCGGTAAGACCACATTGTTGCGCTGCATTGCAGGATTGGAAACACCGACGTCGGGTCGGATTTTTTATGGTGACATGGATGTAACCAAGCTTCCTACCCACAAGCGTGAGGCGGCGATGATGTTTCAAAGCTACGCGTTGTGGCCGCATATGAATGTGGGGCAGAATATCGGGTTTGGATTAGAGGAGCGAAAGGTGGAGAAAAAAGAGATCGAGCGGCGCGTCGGCGAGGCGCTTGAGATGGTGCACCTTGAGGGCTATGGCGATCGTAGAATTGACCAGATGTCTGGTGGTCAGCAGCAGCGTGTTGCGTTGGCACGTGCATTGGTCGTAAAACCTAAATGCCTATTACTAGATGAACCGTTATCTAACCTTGATGCCAAGCTGCGACTTGAAATGCGTAGTGAAATCCGCCGTATTGTTAAGGAGAACAATCTTACAGGGGTGTATGTAACTCACGACCAAGAGGAGGCACTTTCTATGGCTGACCGTATGGCAATTCTTGATGCTGGTCGGATTGTTCAGAGTGGTACACCAGAGGATATTTATAGGAGCCCACTGAGCGCGCATGTTGCCGGATTTATTGGTGAAACTAATCTTATGAAAGCTACTGTTCAGGGTGTTGAGGATACCGAAGGTAGGCTGAAAGTTCATTTAAATACAGCATCTGGAAACTTTTGTGGCTATGTAGCGCAGGGTAATTGGCGGCCGGATGATGGATCTGAAGTGCTTGTATCGATACGTCCGGAGGCGCTATCCGTTGGTAGCTCTGAAGTGCCTGTCAACCGAGTCGATGGACAGGTAATTGAGCGCATGTATCTCGGAAGTAATGTGCAGTATAAGGTTAAGGGTGAGGGCGATTTGCTCTGGAATGTCTCAGAGGCTAACCCTCAATCGATGCGTCAATCAGGTGATCGGGTGCTGCTTACCGTTAACGCGGCGGATGTCGTTATTTTAAAGGCATGAATAAGTGGTTGAATAGTAAGAACATGGTCGCCGCAGCGCTTGTTCTTTGCGTCGCTGCCCCCATCGTGCTCAGTAAAAAGCAAGATGGCGGTAATGTGACTGTGGATAATGCCGACCGTAGGATCAACATTATCACACCGCATAATGAGACGATACGTCGGGAGTTTGGTGAGGCGTTCCAGGATTGGTGGAGAGAAAAAACAGGAGAGGCTGTGTATGTAAATTGGCTTACACCGGGTGGCACATCTGAGATTCGCAAGATTCTAAATGGAAAATATAAGGCTGCTGAAAGAGTCGGTGACGATGGCATAGGTATTGATATATTTTTTGGTGGTGGTGATTATGATTTCCGCAAGCAGGCGCAGGCTGGGCACCTTGCCAAGCTTGAGGTTTTTGAAAAGCACCCAGCATGGTTCAGCGATAACGTGATTCCGGCATATTTTACTGGGGAGAAGTATTATGACCCACAGCACGCATGGGTAGGTGTGTGTCTCTCACGATTTGGTATTTGTTATAATTTGGATTCCTTGAAGAGGCTTAAGATAAAACCGCCAACAAAGTGGTCTGACCTAGGTGATCCAAAGTATTTTGGTTCTATTGCTCTGGCTGACCCGTCAAAAAGCGGATCGGTTTCTCGTGCTTTTGAGATGCTCATCCAGGAGCAAATTCATGAGGCAGTCACGACACTGCAACGCAAACCGGGTGAGACTCAGATCCAATTTGATAGGCGTGGCCGCAGTGATGGATGGGACAAAGGCATCAATTTGATTCAGAAGATTGCGTCAAATGCGCGATATTTCACTGACAGTGCTACCAAAATTCCTCATGACGTTGCCCAGGGTAATGCTGCCGCTGGGATGTGTATTGATTTTTATGGACGAACGTATGAGGAGATGCTGAAAAAGGACGACGGCAGCACGCGCATGCGCTGGATTTCTCCAAAGGGTGGTACTTCCATGAGTGTGGATCCAGTTGCTGTGATGAAAGGTGCCCCCGACCCCGAGATTGCCCAGGCATTTGTTGAATTTCTGCTTACTAAAAAAGGCCAACTGCTCTGGAATGCCAAACCAGGAACGCCGGACGGAACGCAATACCGCGCTCTGCGTCGCATGCCTGTCAGGAAAGATGTCTATACCGAGGAAAACATGAAACACTTCGCTGATCCCTCCAACCCTTACGATGAGGTCGGTGGTTTTGTTTACGAGAGTGAGCTCACGGGCAAAGGTTTTAAATCGATTCAATTTATCATCCGAGTGATGTGTCTTGATTCGCACCAAGAACTTAAGTCAGCATGGGAAAAATTGGCGGCAGCCAACATGCCGCCTGATGCGATGAATATTTTTTTCGATACTGCCTTGGTGTCTTATCAAAATGCCATGGGTGATATTCGTCGTCAACTAAGTGAAGGATCAAAAGTGCAAAGCGCGAACCTCGCTGTGAAGTTAGGAAAATACTTCAGGAAGAATTATAAAGCTGCCGGTAAGCTGGCAGAGGAAGGAGGGCAGGCCGATGAATAAGCCAGCAGCTTACTCAATCACAACCGTCGTTGTCATCATCTTTGGTGTGTTTTTTCTTTATCCCGTGGGGATGACGCTGGCAGTTGCTTTTGAGGGTGAAAATGGTGGTTTTACCATGGATTATGTCATCGGTGTGTTCAGTAATCCCGTTTATGTGGAAGGTCTCTGGAATGCCTTGATG
>DPWT01000228.1 GCA_003527555.1 Verrucomicrobiales bacterium
CACCACGGACGGATGGAATTCGGTCCTCGCGCCCTGGGATCACGAAGCATCCTCGGCGACCCACGGTCGCAGGACATGCAGAAGGTGATGAACCTGAAAATCAAATTCCGGGAATCCTTCCGCCCCTTCGCGCCGAGCGTCCTACGCGAACACGTCAGCGACTACTTCGAGATGCGTGAGAACGAAGACAACCCATACATGCTCATGGTCGCCGACGTCATGGACTCCCACCGGACCGATTGCACGTCCGAACTCACCGCCACCCGCGGGCTCGATAAGCTTTCCATCGCACGCTCCGAAATCCCTGCGATCACCCACGTCGATTTCTCTGCCAGGGTGCAGACTGTCGATGAAGATCGTCATGGCCTCTACCGGTCGATCATATCCAATTTTCATAAAAAAACCGGCTGCCCGATGGTCATCAACACCAGCTTTAACGTCCGCGGCGAACCGATCGTCTGCACCCCGGAAGATTCCTACAACTGCTTCATGGCAACCAACATGGACGTGCTCGTCGTCGGCCCCTTCCTGCTCGAAAAGAAGAAACAACCCAATGCCGGCGAGATTCCGCTCGAGGATTACCTGTCGAAATTCGCCCTCGACTAACCCCCACGACTAACAGCAATTCATCATGATCAATATCAACTGGCACCCCGGTGAAAAAATGCTCCGCCAATTCGGCTGGATTAGCCTGGCAGGCTTTGGCCTTTTCGCTGCGATAGCTTGGTTCAAGTTTGACAGCCAGCCTGTGGCGATCGCATTCGCTGCACTGGCGGCACTGGCACCGGTGGTCGGGATGATTCAACCCAGACTGCTGAAGCCCCTCTACATCGGCCTCAGCCTGGTCACCTTCCCGATCGGTCTCGTAGTCAGCAACCTCGTGCTCTTGCTCATCTTTCTACTGGTATTCACCCCCGTAGCGCTTATCTTCCGTCTATTCGGTCGGGATGAACTCCGTCTTCGTCTGGACCGCACAGCCACCACCTACTGGCGCAAGTATGATCCAGACCGACGTAAGCCAGCCAGTTACTACCGACCGTTCTGACCCTGAACCGATACCCTCCTCACCACCGCACGCCCATGGAACCCGACGACAGCAAAAACGAATTTGAATCCGCCCAGCACACTGCAGGGCGCAATATCTTCTCAGAACTCTGGGGCTTCCTCGCGACCAACAAAAAATGGTGGCTTGGTCCGATCATCCTCGTACTGCTTGCTTTCGGATTACTGATTATGCTCGGGGGAACGGCCGCCGCGCCGTTCGTCTACAGCTTATTTTAAGGGTCAGTATCGTAATAGAAAATGAACCATTCGTTTGCCAGGACTCGTTCCACAGGCCTTAACTGCGTATCCAGATGGCACCTGATGTTCTGTTGGCTTCTGCCTCTATTAACTCCAGCTTGTTCGGACTCTGATTCGCCCGATGACGGATCTTCCGGAAATGGAGCATCAACGACTGAAAGTTCTGTGGGTTCAAGCGATTTGGACGACCCACGCATGACCGCACTGCTGCAAAAGTATGCACTGCGGTCTGAAAGCGACCTCCCCATTTTAGGCGATCAAGGCTCAGGGACGTTAAGGCAGCGACTGGCACAGCTCGACCCCCAACCCACGACACTCGCAGGTGAGACTCGTCTGTTGCAAGTCACCATGAATCTCTCAAAGAGTGAGCTGACGCAGGGGAAGCTCGATGAGTCGATCCAGCTCGCTGAATCCTCGTATCGGCGGCTGCAGCAGCGGCATGAAAAAAATCCACTGCCGGGTCGTTTGCTGGCCGTCGTTGCCTACGATCTAGGAGTCGCCTATATGCGTCGCGCGGAATCGAGCAACTGTTGTGCGCGGAATGCACCACAAAATTGCATCCTGCCGATCCAAGGTGGTGGCATTCATAAGTTTCCGGAAGATGCGAAACAGGCGATCAAATACTTCACCGAAGTTCTGACAAAAGCACCGCCGACTACGTCCTATTACTTAAAATCGAAATGGTTGCTCAATGTGATGTACATGGCGATGGGTGGGTATCCGGAGCAGGTTCCCGAGCAATACCGAATCGCTCCTTCCGAATTCAAGTCCGAGGTGGATTTCCCTCGGTTTACGAATATCGCCTCCCAGGTTGGGGTCGATGCTCTCGACCTACTTGGAGGAGTGATCATCGATGACTTTACCGGGGATGGTTACCTCGATATCGTCGTCTCGACTTGGGATCCAAAGGGATCAATGCGGTTTTTTCGCAATAGGCAGGACGGTTCTTTTTCCGATGTGACGGAGGAGGCCAACCTGACTGGAGCCGTCGGCGGCTTCAACATCATTTAGGCGGACTACGATAACGACGGTGATTTGGATATCTTTGTTATGCGCGGAGCCTGGCTTGGCGGGCAGGGCAAGGTTCCGAATTCCCTGTTGCAGAATGATGGCAGTGGCAAGTTTTCAGACGTCACCTTCGCGGCCGGCCTCGCCGAGGTACATTATCCCACACAGACCGCCGCATGGGCTGATTACGATAACGACGGCCACCTCGATCTGTATGTCGGCAATGAGCACAAGACGGGGTCCTCACACGCCCCTAGTCAGCTTTTCCACAATAACGGAGATGGGACATTCTCCGATGTGGCCAAAGCGGCTGGCGTACAGAACATGCGTTACGCCAAAAGCGTCGTGTGGGGAGATTATGACGCGGATGGCTTCGCCGACCTATATGTTTCGAATGTCGGCGAATCGAATCGACTGTATCGCAACCAAGGTGACGGCACCTTTCGCAATGAAGCCCACATGCTAAACGTTGCCGGCCCGGACGCCAGCTTTCCCGCCTGGTTCTGGGATTTCGACAACGACGGGAATCTTGATCTGTTCGTTTCTGGTTCAGACTTCTCAAAGGGGGGATTGGCCTCCTACGTAGGGAGCAAACTTGACCTCCCGGGCAACCACGTGCTACCGCGCCTGTACCGGGGCGATGGCAAGGGTGGGTTTTCCAATGTCGCAAAAGCGCAGAATCTGGATGAAGTGAGCCTGCCAATGGGGGCCAACTTCGGCGATCTGGACAACGACGGATTTCTCGATTTCTATTTGGGCACTGGCTACCCTGACTATGATGCGCTGATGCCGAGCGTCATGTACCGAAACCTCGGTGGCCACGGGTTCTCGGATATCACGTTCGCAGGGGGTTTCGGACACTTGCAGAAGGGTCATGGGGTCGCCTTTGCGGACCTCGATAACGATGGGGATCAGGATGTCTACGAGCAGATGGGCGGTTTCTTCCGAGGTGACAAAGCGTTCAATTCTCTGTTCGAAAACCCAGGCTTCGGCAACCACTGGATCACCGTCAAACTTGTCGGGACCAAGTCGAACCGATCAGCGATCGGCGCACGTATTCACATTCAAATCGTCGAGGATGGGCAACTTCGATCGATTTACCGACACGTCAATAGCGGCGGGAGTTTTGGCGCCAACCCTCTTAGGCAGTCCATCGGATTGGGCAAGGCTTCCAAGATCGAGCAACTCGTTATTGATTGGCCGACGACAGGGAAGCGGCAAACATTCCGCGATCTCGCATTGGATCAGTTTGTCGAGATTACAGAGGGATTAGAGGCATACCGCCAACTCCCCTTGAAGAAGCTCGATTTAAAATCAAAGAGCCAGTAGCTCGCACGTTTTCTAGCGACCAATCTGTTGACATGCTCTTGGTAAAAATACCAAACTAACTCAATGGCACTTCCTGCGTCTGCGGAAAAGCCTGAAGACACCCGCCGAAGCAACGTAGGGCAGGGCTTAACAATCATATTGTTGAAAAACTTCAACGCTCCCATTATTTTGTAACAGCCTCCTCTGGCGTAGGAGGAAGCAAGATTCGTGATTCCCAAAATGAAGTAGCAACCCAA
>DPWT01000135.1 GCA_003527555.1 Verrucomicrobiales bacterium
AGAGTTAATCCGACAGTGGGTTGCAGCCGAGCGCCTTGTTTCTGAGGAAAAAGCTGCATGGCAAGTGGAACAGAAGCGCATGCAGGAATTGCTCGGTCTTTATCAGAAAGAACTACAGTTACTCGATGAAGAGCTGGGGAAATCCGGTGGTGCCGCCGATCTTATCGACAACGATAAGGATAAACTTGAAGTAAGAGTTAAAAAATACCGTGCGGCTCAGGGTTTACTGGCTAAAACGATGGTGCGTCTTCTTCCTCGCGCTCAACAGCTGATTGCTTTCTTTCCTCAGCCGCTGCAGGATGAGCTATCGGCTGATATCGATGCCTTGAATACATCTGATGCCTTGAGTAAGTCACGTGACGTGCTTCGATCAATGATTTCTATTCTGACAACCGCAGAGAGGTTTAACCGCAGTGTGACTCTAGTTGAGGAAACAAGAGTATTGGCCGGCGGTAAAAAAATCTCCGTTGATGTCATCTATCTGGGGCTTGCTCGTGCTTTTTATACGGCTCGTTCAGGTGATGTTGCTGGTGTGGGTATACCACAAAAAGACGCATGGTCTTGGCAAGCTCGACCGGATATTGCCGATAATATTCGCCAAGTCATTGCAGTCTATCGTAAGGACCAGCAACCCCAACTCCTCAGGCTGCCCATCGCCATCGATAAAGAGGGATCCAAGTAAACACATTAATTTAGTATGAAATCATTCATTCCAATAGGTTTAGTCCTGTTATCTGGTGTTGCGGTTGTTCAAGCGAATCCTGCAGAGAGTGCTCGCGAAGATCTGCGTGCCGCGCAGCAGCGACTTGTGCAAATTCGCGAGACGATTGCGGCCGAAAAACCATTGTTGGCAAAGCGCTTCAACGACGTGCGATTTAAATTGTTAGAAAGTCGTCGCAAGGTGCGCATTGCGCGTATGGCGGAGGTCGATCGTAAGGAGCTACTCAAAGCACTGGAAAAAAAGCATCATCTGTTTCAGCAAGATCATCTTTTCGTGACAGGGAAATTAAGTGACTATGGCCTTTCATTCGAAACCTTTCTTTTTCCCAGTGAGGAAGAGGTATATGAACATGCATTACGTGGCATTCGAGCAAACAGTGACGACCCTCAAACACTTCTGGAGAAACGACTCGCAATGCTAGAAGCAGGGATGGATCGCCTTGAAAAGGTGATTGGCGGAACTTCTTTTATCGGAGAAGCCGTGGCGCCTGACGGCGAGGTAAAGCGTGGAACCTTTGCCCTTGCGGGCCCGTCAGCATGGTTTATTGCGGAGGATAATTCTTTGGCTGGTTATATTCTACAGGATAAGGGTAGTCGTACGCGCAGGGTTCAGCCCGGTGAGCGGGGAGAAATCAAAACTGTTACTAGTGGAGGAGAGGCAAATCTCAGTATTGATGTCACTGGCGGTAAGGCACTTGCGCTCGCTAGTATTGAATCGGATCCTTGGGAGATTTTTCGCAAGGGAGGATTCTGGATCTGGCCTATCCTCGGTATTGCACTGTTCTCTGCCGTATGTGGACTTATTAAGTTTGCCCAGATCGTAAGAATTAAAACGCCAGAGAGCGACTGGGTGACACGAATTCTCGCGGCATTAAGATCAGGTGACAAGTCAGAGGCAGAGCTCGTTGCTGGACGAGCTATTCATCCTGTATCAGGAGTCGTTGAGCAATGCCTTAGCTACGTTCATGCTGGCCCAGACGTGGTAGAGGAAGTGTTATATGAGCAGCTTATTGGTGTGCAAAACAAGCTGCAGAGCTGGTTACCATTCATCGCTGTGACTGCAGCCACAGCACCGCTGTTAGGTCTGCTAGGCACGGTTGCGGGTATGATCCGTACGTTCAATATCATTACGGTCTCGGGAACAGGCGATGCCAAACCTCTCGCAGGCGGTATCTCAGAGGCGTTAGTCACTACGCTGTTCGGTCTAGTTGTTGCCATACCGGCACTTATCATTCACGCGCTGCTTTCTCGCCGGTGTCAGGGGATTATCCAAAATACTGAAAAGTTGGGTCTTACCCTTGTCAATGGGTTGCGTGGTAAAGTTATAACGCCTAATTCCTGATCTGCGATCATTTGCCTCTATGTTTATCGAACTCCAGCAAGTCCTTCACCAAGGTGGCCCGATCTTTATTGGGTTGCTCATACTATGCGTTGGGCTCTACACGATGCTGGCGACTACATGGTTTGGTCTTGCCAGAGTGAAACGCGAGGTATCTGCTGCTGACTTTGGTGTATCGGAGTATCAGTCGCGCCGTGAAATCACCCGAGATTTTGTGGTGTTTGAACTGGATCGGTTGGCGTGGGTCGAGCGCCGCCTTCCCTTCATTGGTATCCTAGCGGCGGCAGCTCCATTGACTGGCTTGCTGGGGACAGTATCCGGTATGCTTGTTACTTTTTCTGGTCTCGCAAGCTCAACAGTTGCACAACCGATTGACAAAATTTCTGTTGGTATTTCTGAGGCTCTTATCACTACTCAGGCAGGCTTGCTCGTTGCCATCCCTGCTGCTTTTCTCCTTGCCATGCTGCGTAAGCAGACGCAATCCACACATGCCAACTTGCAACGCCACCTGCACCGGTCACTGGTTAGTGCAAAATGATCATTTATCCATATGCGCCGATTTAGACATTTTAACGGTCAAGATGCAAACGCATCTGAGATTAACATTTCTCCTCTGATTGACGTAGTATTCATCCTGCTGATCTTCTTTATTGTGACTACAGTATTCGTTGAAGAAACAGGTGTAGATGTGGATAAACCACGCGCGGCATCTGCCCAAGATCTCGAAAAAAACTCTATTTTGATCGCGGTGACATCAAATGGCCAAGTTTACCAAGGTGGGCGCAGCATCGGTGTCTCGGGCGTGCGTAGTGTTGTTGCCGCAATGCTTGAAGTCGATGACCAGATGCCAGTCATCATTCAGGGTGATGCTTCGGCGAACCATGGAATCATTGTTAGTGTCATCGATGCGGCAAAACTTGCAGGTGCCAGAACAGTAAATCTAGCTACAACTAAATAACAGGTGGTATTATTATGAAACTCAAATCGATTATTCTTGGTGTTGCCACCACCGCCGTTTTGTTGGTGGTGTTGATAGTCCCTCGAATGATGGTGCTGGACAACACAGCCAAGGAGTTCGATATTCGGGAAATTGAGACAGTTAGCCTGCCAGAACCACCACCGCCGCCATTGGATGAGGTTCCTGAAGAGGATGTCCCGCCACCGCCACCACCAGCGTTAATTGATTTACGAACTACTCTAGATATAAGTCAGCCGACACTTCCAGTTTCCATCTCTAAAATTGACCCGCGATTGGTCGTAGATACTTTTTTCCCTGATCAACCACCGTCACCGCTGCCTGTTATTGTTAAACCGCGCCCCAAGCCGGTAGTAAAACCCCATACGCCCAAGTCATCTCGCCCGACACTGAAGCCATCGCCGCCGATGCCTAAATCTGAGTATTCTCTGGGTGAACTCGATCGCAAACCGCAACTCATTAGTAACCCGTCGGTCACCTTTCCACGCAGTATTCGCGGAGCAAGCAGTGGTCGCGTGGTTGTGCGCGTTGCCATCTTGCCGTCAGGCCGGAGTAAATATGTCTCCACGGTCTCCAGTACGCATCCCGCACTCATTCCGCTTGCAAGAAAAATTGCCAACGGTTCGCGTTTCACGCCACCGACGCGGCAGGGGAGTCCAGTAAAAGCTGTTATGACCTGGCCCATCACTATCAAAAAATAATATGAAGTTTATTAATTTTAAATTCTCAGTTTTCTATTTTCTGCTCGTTGCTGTGGCAAGCGCTGCGGAGCCATTACCTTTGTCGAAGGACTACTGGAAGGATGAGACGTTCCTGAAATCGTTCAACGGATCTTATCGGATCAATGCGCGTATTGAACCCAACGTGACCACCGAAGAAATGAATCTGTTAGTTTCTATCAAAGAACTGATGGCGGACGGCAAACGCAAGGAGGCATTGGGAAAACTCGAAGCTAGCGCACTAGTGAAATCATCTGCGGCGGTTGCGTTCAATGCAGGAAACATTCAGTTCGAACTTGGCGGGCTCAAACAGGCCGCGGACTACTACCAATCGGCATTAAAAATCTTCCCCAGCTTCAGGCGTGCCCACCGAGGTCTTGGATTTGTCTATGTGCGTGAGAACGACTGGGACAAAGCGCTTGCCTCGTTGTCTGAAGCGATTCGATTAGGTGATCAGGATGGTTCAACATATGGACAGCTTGCCTATGGTCGTATGCATAAAGATCAATATGCATCAGCTCTGCAAGCATTCCGCCTTGCGCAGATTACGCAACCAGAAAACATCGATTGGAAAGCGGGTGTAGCCCAGTGCCTGCAACACTTGAAACGTAACGAGGAAGCTCTCGCTCTGCTTGATGAAGTGATTGCAGTCCGCCCGCAAGAGGTTTCTTACTATCTGCTTCAGTCGTCTATACACCTCGCAATGGAGCGCCAAGACGAGGCGATTACAAACCTCGATCTTGTCCGCCGTATGGGGCAACTTAATGCTGAAAATCACCTTCTGTTGGCGAATCTTCATCTGCGTGCTGGCAATAACCATCTGGCTCGACCGCTACTGATGGAGGCGCTCGGGATGGAGGCGAAGCCGCCACTGGTTTCGACCTTGAATACGCTCGAATTTATTACCCAGACAGGTGACTGGAAACTTGCTCGTGACTTTGCCCTCACCACAGATAAAGAATACGAGCGTAACAAAGGCAAGCTTGAGCAAAAACAACGCCGTCTCACTGCGCTTATTCAGATTGAATCAGGTGATGATCCTGAGGTGGGCGCTGCCACACTGGAGCGACTCGTCAAGACCGACCCGCTCGATGCCGACTCATTGTTTCTATTGGGCCGCTATCGTGCTTCTGAAAAGCGCTACGAGTTTGCTGAAATGTTATTTCAACAAGCACAACGTATCGACGGTCATAAATACAATGTATCACTCGAGCTAGCCAAACTTTACGTTGCAACTTCACGCTATTCTGATGCTTTGAAGCAGCTTGATAGTGCGCTCAGTATCCGCCAATCCGATGTAATCCAACGCTACCGCCAAGCGGTGGCAAATCTTGCGGAGGCTGCACGATAAATAGGCGATACTTTATGCTGGGCATTGCCTTACTTTACACGGTGTTTCCTGATAAGTAATATGGTGGTGGTGATGCTAAGACAAAGAGCAATACAACCACAAAGAACCCAGAGGCATGCAGCGGCTGTTTTGGTCTCTACGCCAAGCCAGTATTTCCACTCGGCGAGGAAGATGTTACGCTTATTTTCCTGTCGCCAGTCTATTCTGTCCAACTCAGCTTTACCTACTAACAAATCGGTGCGTGAGTTGACAAAAAATTCACTTAGAGGTTGAGTCTCGATGCCTTCGTCATCGGGATACGGTGAGATTGCTAATAGCTCATCCATGCTCTTTTTTCTTCCTGTCTGGGTGATTTTTTCTGCAAGGTCACGGGCTTTTTTGTAGTCCTCTGCTTCCGCTGCCATAAGTCGGCGCAGTGCCTCTTTGAGGATGTCGAGACGCGCGTTCTCCTTGGGATTGAGTTTTTTGGATTTGTCCCCCGCAAGTTGGGTTTCAACTTTCTTTTTGAGTGGGTCGATTCTAGCTTGAATCTTCCTGCGATTCTTTTCAAATGGATTCTCTGCCGCTTGATTGACCATCATTCCCTCATAGGCGTAGCGTAGCGGCATCAGACGAGCGGGGATCGGTTCTATCCCAGCGGCGCGTCCGTCATCGGCGCCCTCAAACATACCTCGATTCATTTCTTCAAACGACACCAATGCACCTGCCAAAAGGATTTGTGGTATTAGCAATAAAGGCACGGAGCTAAGAGCGGCTCGCTCGGTAGTTACTACTGCGGAAACCACCATTGCCATCGCGGTGCCACAAAGAGTGATTACCGTCATCCATCCCCAATGGAGCAAAAACATACCATGTACTTCGAGCATGCTGTGACCCACCCAAGTATATACACAGCACTGCAAGACGGCGAGCACAGCAAGTGCTGAAAACTTTGAAATCACATAGAATAGCGTGCCAGATCGGCAGTTGCGTTCGCGTCTGAGAATGGGTGAATCGCGGAGGATTTCGGTTGCGCTATTAGTAAGCCCGAGGAACATGCCTATCGTTGCTGTTAGGAAAATATAAACTGGCATGTGCAGACCGCTATGGAATGCATATGAGCCCTCGGGTGATGCGCGCAGGGTGGTGCCGATGAGTGCTGCTAGCAGTGGGGCTTCCAGAAGAATGCTGTAGATAGTGCCACGATTTCTGAACTTGGATCTAAGAGAGCGGCGAAAGTGGGTGCGCAACAGTCGATTCCATTCAGAGAGCCGCTGGCGGCGACCGGGTGAGGGAACTGCGGTATTGTCACTGGCTTTGCCTGTGTCTCCGAGTCTGCTATGATCAGGTTGGTCCCCACGCGCTACCTCGTTAACAAGTAGGCTTCCCTCAAATCGCTCTTGCCAGAATGTGGGAGGGAAACGGCGAATGCTTTCAGTTTCTCTACCTGCAGGCCCGTAGAGAGGGGTTTCTATGACGTCAAAAACAAAGTCTGCACTTACCTGTTGATCCTTAATTTTTTGTGGCGAGAGAATTTGGAGTTCATTACATGCCTCGCGAAAATACTTACCCATTTCCATCGGGGTGCCAAAAAATGTAACTCTACCTCCTTGATCCAGCATCAGCACTTTATCAAAAAGCCGTAATACTTTTGCGCCCGGGCGGTGTAGTGATGCAATGACGATATTGTCTCGCGAGAGCGTATGCAGACTCTCGGTGACGTGTTCTGAATCCTTTGAAGAGAGCCCTGATATGGGTTCATCAAAAAGAAAAATCTCAGCTGGGCTACTTAAGTCTAGCCCCAAGTTCAAGCGCCCGCGTTCGCCCCCACTTAGTGTTTTTTCACCGGGTGAGCCGACCTTTCTATGTGCCAGAGGCTGGAGAGCAAGCTCGGCAATTATAGCGTCAACTCGCTTTGAGTGATCAGCAGATGATAAGTGTGGTTTACGGATCGTCGAGGCATTGATCAGATGTTCTCTCACTGTGAGTTGCGGGTTGAGTGCCTCCTCTTGGGGCATACTCGCAATGAACTGAGCAAGGCGATTACGGTTCTCGTAAAGTGAGACGTTATTTAGCCGGACGTGACCTCGTCTTGGGCGTAAATGGCTTGCAAGGTGTGCTAACAGCGTGCTTTTGCCACAACCACTAGGGCCCATAATACAGAGCATTTCCCCTCGTTTGACCGTGAAAGAAACGTTATCCAGCACCACTTTATCGGCACTGAATTTATGGCTTAGGTTATCAACTGATAATTCACGAATAACTGCTCGCTCCTCGTTGAGTAGCCCTTCGCTAAATCGGCACCTAACAGCTTGGTTGGGGCTCAGACGAATAAGCGCACCGTCTGTCAGTTTGCAGTTTTCTCGTATCGGGTGACCATTCACCATGACAGCACGTTCCGCTTCTAAAACGCTGAGGTAGCCCTCGGCTGTTTGCGGGTTGTAATTGATACGAAGTATGACCCGTCGTGCCAGCCCCGGAGTGAGTAACACGTCTCCACGTTTGAGTGCGGATGAGTCATTGGACACAATACAGTCATGCCCAGAGGCATTCATTTTGAAGCGGTTTCCTGAGGCCATTGCTTGTTTACGCAAATCTTCCAAGTGGGTGGGCGCACCGTTTTCTAACAATAGCTTAGCCTGTACGGGTAGTTCATGTATTTCACCCGGCACCATGGGTTTTCCGTCCGGTAAACGCAGGCTGGATTCCATGAGAGCCTTGACTTGCACATTGAACCCAAAGTCTAGCTGCACGGCACTTTGGCGCGAGCGTACGCGGTTAACTGTGAGTGAATTATTATCTTCATTCAGGTAGAGCGACTGCCGATGTCCAGTGCGAGCACAGTTGAGGAAGAAAGAAATATCTTCTGCAGTGATTACCCAGTCAGGCAGGGCGATACTTTGGTGCTTGCGCAGACGTATTAGTTGACCGCTTTGCAGCGAGCTGCCACTGATCCAGATTGGATCGCTTCCAGTATTGCGGATCACGATCAGCTGTTTTGTACGGTAGGCTGAAAAAGCAAACTTCTGATTTTGACCAAGAATTTTTACGTCGGCGCTGTCTGCATGACCAAATGTCACTTTATCAAACGGAAGTTTCACCGTGTGTGGCTCGCCTTTCATCTCGCTCATGATGGCGGCACCGGCATCCTCTGCGTTAAGGTTTTGCATCACTTTATTGAATGCTTGGCTGCCGCGAAAAAACGATCCAGAGGCCCCGACGAGTAGGAAAAGTTGCAGTCCGAGGGAGGTTTTTTCGTCATCGTCCAAGGCATTCCGCAGGTTCTCTGCTACCTTTTCTGGAGCTCTCGGGATGGCTAGTGCACGGTGCAAGCGACGGGCCAGCCAAGAGTGATCTGCTTCGGGAAATGTATGGCGTAACAGGTCGAGTGCAATTTCAGCTTCTGCGAGATCTACACGGCTATCTAGGGCTACGAAGGAAGCAAAAATATCTACTAGTTCGCCAGCTCGCTCGATACCCTTGGGAGCAGGGGGCATCATCCTCCGAATCAGTGGAATATTTTCCAACCACCCGAATAGAGGGCGTTTGTCATTGTTCTGTTCATCGATTACCTCTTCCACGCGTTTATATTATCGGGAAATACAATGAGCGCAAGCATCCTGCGATATGGTATTTTTTGGAGAAAAATGCCACATTTTCTCTAAAAATAAGCGTTTTCTTTTTTCAAAGAGGGGCTAGCTTCTAGCGCGCCTTGTTTTTTGGCGTTATTAGACACATATTATTATGGCCAATCAGCAACCACCAGAACCTCCATCATCACCTAGGAGCCGCAAAGATCAAGGAAACGCACCGAAGAGCGGTGGCCTCAACTGGCGTGTTATCATCTTGATGACAATAGCTATTGGTATTCTCTTCATTGCCTGGAATGCTGGTGGTTATGGTAAGGCCAAGAGGCTTACATATAACGAGTTTCGGGATTGGGTTGATTCCGGGAAAATCATCTCTGATCAAGATCTTCCTGAAAAAGGCGAAGTGATACCCAACAAGGAGCACAAGCTGACAAAAAGTGGTGAATCCAATGCTGTGCCCAAAATTACAGGTTTCTACTACAAGAATGATCCATGGGATAACGACACGAACAAGGCGGTGCAAAAGGAATTTCGTATTCCCATCAATGCTCAGTTGAATCTGGACGAATTGCAGGCAATTCAATCTCGTCATGCGATTCCACTGCGGATTGTAGAGGAAATGCCTGCAGTAGACGATCGTGAGTTGCTATCACTCCTTGATCTGCGACGTATTTTAGCACGCCGCTCGGTGATCAAGAATGACCCGAATAGTGCGTTTGAGATCGTTTCATTAAACGGCTCAGATGATAAATACATACTGGGCAAACGCTATGTATTTCCTGCCAGAATGGGAGCCAAAGATCTCAGTGAATTAGCCAAGTTTGAAATTGATCTCAATCTGTTTGAGATTCCCGAATCTGATCGTCAGTTCGTCAATGCAATTGCGCCCTACAAGCAAGAAAGTGGTACGATGAGTTTTCTACTGGTGCAGCTGTTGCCAATCATGCTGATCATTCTTGTGATATTTTTCTTGTTTCGCCATCAGATGAAGTCTGCGGGTAAAGGTGCTATGAGTTTTGGTAAATCCAAGGCACGCCTCTTGACCATGGATGGTAACAAAGTGACGTTCAACGATGTGGCAGGCATTGAGGAGGCAAAAGATGAGCTAGTGGAGGTTGTCGAGTATCTTCGCGACCCCAAGAAATTTCAAAAACTGGGAGGTAACTTACCCAAAGGTTTGCTGATGGTTGGTCCTCCCGGAACTGGTAAGACGCTACTTGCTCGTGCCATTGCAGGCGAGGCGGATGTCCCATTTTTCTCTATTTCAGGATCTGACTTCGTCGAAATGTTCGTTGGAGTTGGTGCCAGCCGTGTGCGTGATATGTTCGAACAAGGACAGAAAAATTCTCCTTGTTTGATATTTATCGACGAGATTGATGCCGTGGGTCGTCACCGTGGGCATGGTATGGGAGGAGGCCACGATGAACGTGAGCAGACGCTGAATGCGCTTCTTGTCGAGATGGATGGGTTTGATACTCGTACTGGTGTGATTATTATTGCGGCAACAAATAGACCTGATGTTCTTGACCCTGCGTTGTTGCGCCCTGGACGATTTGACCGTCAGGTAACTGTCGGGCTACCTGACGTCAATGGGCGTGAGCAAATCCTTGGCGTTCATGTTAAAAAAATCAAAATGGATCCTGATACTGATCTTAATGTCATTGCTCGTGGCACTCCTGGATTTTCTGGTGCGGAACTTGCCAATTTAATTAATGAGGCAGCACTGCTTGCGGCTCGTAAAAATCTCAAAGCGGTGACTCTCGCCGAGATGGAGGAGGCGCGGGATAAGGTTCGCTGGGGACGAGAGCGGCGCAGTATGGCGCTCAGCGAGAAAGAGAAAGAAAACACGGCTTACCATGAGGCGGGCCATGCAATACTCAATGTCCTGTTGGATCACACTGATCCGCTTCACAAGGTTACTATTATCCCGCGTGGGCCATCACTGGGATCGACAATGTTTTTGCCTGAGGAGGATAAGTTTACCTATCGGCAAAAGGAGTTGGTGGATCAGCTCGTTGTGGCTATGGGTGGTCGCGTGGCCGAGGAAATCACTTTTGGGAATGTGACTAACGGAGCTGTTGGTGACATTCGGATGGCTACAAATATCGCACGCAAGATGGTTTGTGAATGGGGAATGAGTGAAAAACTTGGTATGGTAGAATATGGGGAGAATCGTGGTGAGGTATTTGTTGCCCGTGATATGGGGTCAAACAAGACTTACTCTGAGGAGACCTCACGCCAGATCGATGCCGAGATCAAGAGCCTTATTGATGGTGCATACGGCCTAGCTAAGGAGATGCTCATCAAGCATAACGACAAGCTTAAGCTTCTTGCTGATGCTTTGTTAGAGTTCGAAACTCTCGATGCATCTCAGGTAGAAGATTTGCTCGAGCATGGTGAGATGAAAAATCCACCGACTCCGCCCTCGGACAAGGTGATTCCGGGTAACCAAGCTGGCGAGGGTGTTAGCAAGTCATCAGTAGCTGCCGTTGATGGTGAAGATGATGAGCCACTTGCTGGTGATGCAGTGGGTGCACCAGCGTAAGGTGTATAATCTCATAAATGCGTTGGAAAAAAAGAACGCCGACAGCACGGGGCTGCGGCGTATGTAGATTTGCTAGTTATGTGTTCAGCTGGCTGAAGCCCCAAAACCTGCTTTTTTAACTGCTTTAATTAGGTCTTCGATTTTAACTTCGTCGGCCGCCGTGACGACAGCCTTATCAGGCATACTTACCATTGCATTGTGAACGCCTTTGACTTGTTTGAGTGCGAACCGCACTTTATTACCACATGATGCGTCTCAGGTCATACCTGTGATTTTCAAGCTGATTGTCTTGGTTTGGGCTTTTTGAGATTTTACTTCTATGTTTGCTGGAGCGTGGTCAGCGATTACGGCACCTGGAGACAAGCATGCGATGGCGCACAGGCTGATTAGTTGAATGGTTTTGTTCATGATTTTGTTTCTGGTTGAGTTGTCGTGTGTGATTTACAAATTATCTGCAATGGCAATGCCTGCAAGTCGTCCACAAGTCCAAGCATTCTGAAAGTTAAACCCGCCTGTGATGCCATCAATATCTAGTATTTCCCCTGCAAAATAAAGTCCGGACACCAGTTTGCTTTCCATGGTTTTAAGGTTTATTTCCTTCAGGTTAACGCCGCCGCAGGTGACAAATTCATCTTTATTTGTGCTTTTTCCAGAGACTTGAAACCTACCACATGTGAGCTCCTTGGTCAGGTATTGAGTGGTTTCCTTGTTAAGTTGTGACCAAGTGCAATCATTGGCAACCAGAGCTGCGTTGCATAGCCGTTGCCAAAGTCGTTTGGGTAAATTGTCGAATGGTGCTTGGCTGCGCACTTGTCGTTTGCCCCAACGCTCGCGTGTGTTGGTTATTGTGGCGGCTGCGTCTTGACCCGGAATCCAGTTTACTGTGATTATGAAATGATAGTTTTTTTCGTTCAATTCACGTGCTCCCCATGCGGATAGCTTAAGAATGCCTGGGCCGCTGAAGCCATGATGAGTGATGAGTAGCGGTCCTTTGGCGGATAACTGCATGCCCTCGACGGTGACTTCAGAATCTGGAACAGCAATGCCTTGAAGCCCCTCGGAGCGTGGGTCAGTGATATTGAAGGCGAACAAAGATGGGACGTCAGCGGTCAAATTGTGCCCGAGTGATTTTGCGAGTTTAGCGCTTGTGGCGAGACGAGTGCCGCCTGTGGCTAGTAGAACAGAGGAGGTTTGTAATTCTTTCCCTGAGACTGTGGTAATGGTAAATAAATTTTCTGCTGCATGATGCGTGATTGAGTTTACGGCACTTGAAGTATGGATTTGCACACCTGCATCTGCAGCGGCCGTCAGTAGGCAGTTTATAATTGTCTGTGAATCGTCTGTGATGGGAAACATTCTGCCATCCCTCTCTGTTTTCAGCTCAACACCATGTTGCTGAAACCATTCTACGGTATCAGTTGCCCCCCATCGATGGAGTGGTCCGATCAGAGATTTGCTACCTCGTGGGTAGTTATTGGAAAGCTCTCTGGCATCGGAACAGTCGTGAGTGACGTTACAACGCCCACCACCGGAAATTCTTACTTTACTCAAGACGTGAGCTGTTTTTTCTAAAATGAGTACACGGATCCCGGGCTGTGACTCAGCAGCAGTGATGGCAGTGAAAAATCCTGCTGCCCCACCGCCAATGACGACCAAATCCCAGTCCGCGTTCATTAGGCGTCTTCTTCAAGCTCGAACTCTGCCCAAGTGATAGATTCATTGAGTTCTTTCACTGCATTATCGATTAGCAGTTCAAGGTTGGGCTCTTTACCCTCACTGTTAAAGGCTAACAATGGGCCTCCATGCTCAACTGTTGGTGGGTCTTTTTCTGCGTTGGATTCACGCACTTGAAACCAGTCAAGAATACCTTCCCCGGAATCAGGAAGCCATTGCACAATCAGCTCGATTGTTACCACTGGGTCTTCATCGCCCAGCTCTCGCTGGTTTGCCATGTCCTCCTGATCACAATCGATACCGGCTAGTGCCTCGAGCTGAGTGTCTTCTTTGCGAGCGTCGAGCGAAGCCTCGATTTTCTGGAAAACAGCGTCTTTGATGGAAATGATTCTCATTGGGGAAGAGAGTCCCATGCGGGCTTGTTTAGTCCAGCCTGAATTCACCATCTTCATCCGATCCCATCCACCCAAGTTGGCCGAATGCAGCGAGAATGTTCATGTTGATCTCATCGCCGTCTTCTTCCGCATGCTCAATGGTGGCGGAGCTCGCGAGACCGCGCATGGATTCAATACTGATGACGGTGTTTTTACTAGAGAAGGTAATCCAGTCTCCCCAGTCTTTTTTCTCGTGTTTGGGTTCGAGTTTCATATCGCGAAGGGCGATCATGACCTCGGAGATGCTAGATGGTGGATCCATATCAGGGACGTGTAAGCGTGTTTCCATGGCATGATGATATTGTATTGCTCTGATCGTGCGAGTTTTATTCCGCCTCAGCGGCTAGGCGTATGGCTTCGAGTTCTTCCCATCGGCTGTAGAGTTGCGGCACTTTCTCCTTGGCCGTTTTGAGTTCAGTTTCGAGTTCCTGCCAGTTAT
Source organism: Verrucomicrobiales bacterium (assembly GCA_003527555.1). Lineage (GTDB taxonomy): Bacteria > Verrucomicrobiota > Verrucomicrobiia > Verrucomicrobiales > Akkermansiaceae > Oceaniferula. The sequence goes on from DPWT01000135.1 coordinate 13,767, forward strand.
CGCCATGTTTGTCGTAGAAATCTGGAGCGTTGAAGATGATCTCGAGGCGGGTGACGTTTTCCTCAGCCTGGAGAATGTCTTCTTCGATGGTTTCTAACTCTTTGGCTTCTGCCCACTTTAATTTTCGTGGGCGTTCCTTACGCGTGGCCTTCTTTTTGGAAGGTGCGGTTTTGTAAACGCTTTGGGTTGCGGCTCGAGCGGCTTTCTTTTCGAGGTAGTAATCGTAGTTACCTACTTGGTAATGGACGACGCCAGATCCTTCGAACGCGAGGATATCAGTACAAACACGGTTGAGGAAATAGCGGTCGTGGCTGACCGTGATAACGATGCCTTTAAATGCTGCTAGAGCCTCTTCAAGTAGTCTCAGGGTGTTAAGATCAAGGTCATTGGTGGGTTCATCAAGGATGATGACATTACCTCCTTTTTTGAGAATCTTCGCGAGCATCACCCTGCTGCGTTCGCCACCGCTTAGGAGTTCAATCTTGGTATTAATTCTTTCCTCTGTGAAGAGGAAGCGGCGCAGGTAAGCGCGTAGCCCGATGGTTTCATTACCTAAGCGAACGTTCTCCTGCCCTTCACCGACTTCCTCGAAGACCGACTTGTTATCGTCTAATAATAGTCGGTTCTGATCGATGAAATTGATGTCGGTCTTGATGCCGATTTCTACGCTACCTTCCAGAGGTTTGAGTTGGCCGAGAATCACCTTGAGTAAAGTTGACTTACCCATGCCATTACGACCTACAATACCAAGGCGTTGACCACCTTCGAGGCTGAGGTCTAACCCCGAGAATAGCCAGTTACCATCGTAGGCCATGCTGGCTCCGCGGACGTCGATGATTTTGTTTCCCAGTTTAGGTGCATCGGGAATAATGAGATCGACATCAAGTTCTTGCTCTGGCGCCTCTTGGTCAGCGATTTCAAAGTAGCGATCCATACGGTCTTTTGCCTTGGTTGTCCTGGCTTTCGGGCCTCGGCGCACCCACTCCAGCTCACGGCTGAGGAATCGCTGACGTTTGTGTTCATTGCGCGATTCAGCTAGGTCGCGCTCGGCGCGGGCAAGCAGGTAATCTGTGTAGTTGCCTTGGTAGCTGTCGCATTTGCCACGGCGTATTTCCACAATTCGAGTTGCTATACGGTCGAGAAAATATCGGTCGTGAGTGACAAACAGACAGGTGCCGGTGTAGCGAGCGAGGAAATTCTCTAACCACTCAATGGACTCGGTGTCGAGGTGGTTGGTGGGCTCATCTAGGATGAGGAAATCTGGTTTAGCGAGCAGGGCGCGGCAGAGCGATACTCGGCGTTTTTCACCTCCTGATAGTGTTCCTGTAATACGCTCAGGCTCTGGCGCATGCAGGTTAGATAGCAGGCTAGTGGCACGGTATTCGAGATCCCATCCTTCGAGGTGAGTGATTTCATCAAGTACTTCCGCGCTGCGGTGACTATCGGCGGGGATAGTTTCGTATTCGTTGATAAGGTCGAGTGTGTATTGGGCGCCAGCCAGCACGTTGCCGTGTACGGTTGCTTTGTCATCTAGCTCGAAATTTTGCGGTAGGTAGCCGGTGACGAGTCCTCGTTTATTGGTGACTTCTCCTGAGTCGCCGACTGCTTCACCGGCGATGATCTTCATAAATGTTGATTTGCCGCAGCCGTTTCGTCCCACGAGGCCAATGCGATCACCTTGTTGGATGGCAAGTGTAGCACCATCTAAAACTGTGTGATGGCTGTAGCGAACGACGAGTTCGCTGGCACTGGAAATGGCGTCGGACATGGGCGGGACTATACGTACGTCGTCGAGCTTGTCATGCTTTTTAGGGTAACGGTATGTCTTGCTGAGAAGATACAATCGTGTACGGTAGATTTCTTTATCAAATGTCCTTAATTTCTCAGATTACACCCGGTCAAAGATGGATTAGTGAAACCGAACCTGAACTCGGAGTCGGTATTATGCTCAAAGTCGAATTCAAACGTGTGGAGGTGATGTTCCCTGCCGCTAACGAGCAACGTCAATACGCGCTCGATAGCGCGCCACTGCGCCGTGTGGCGCTCAAGGTAGGGGAGAGTCTTGAGACGCACAGTGGCGAGGTGGTGAAAGTGGATGAGGTGGTTGAGTCGGGAAATCTGTTAGTTTATATCAGTGGAGGGCGCGAAATTGAAGAATCGCAGATCTCCGACACTATGAGCTTCAGTAAACCTGAGGACAGGCTCCTAGGAGGGAATATCGATGACTTACATACCTATGATTTACGCGTGGAGGCACTGGGGCGCCATGCGGAGGTCAGTAAATCACCTGCACGAGGTTTTGTTGGTGGTCGGGTAGATTTGATACCGCATCAGATTTACATAGCGGGGGAAGTGGCGTCACGGCTGATGCCTCGTGTTCTGCTAGCTGATGAAGTGGGGCTGGGGAAAACAATCGAGGCATGCCTGATTATGCACCGGTTACATCTGACGGGACGTGCTGACCGAGTGTTAATTGTTGTGCCTGAGCCGCTCATACACCAGTGGTTCGTTGAGTTGCTGAGGCGTTTTAATATGCTGTTTAGCCTTTTTGATGAGGCGCGTTGTCAGTCGATTGAAAAAGATGGCGAGAACCCATTTCTCGACAGTCAGCTCGTGCTTTGCAGCGTGGATTTTCTTGCTGATTGTTTGGAGCGATCCCGTCAAGCGGTCGATGCTGGCTGGGATATGCTAATCGTCGATGAAGCGCACCATTTGGAATGGAGTGAACAGGCGCCGAGTGCTGCCTATCAGACTGTGGAGAATTTGGCCCGCAAGACGCCGGGCTTGTTGTTGCTTACGGCTACGCCACGTCAGCTCGGTGCCGATGGGCACTTCGCGCGGCTTCGGTTATTAGATCCTGAGAGATATACCGATATCGAGCAATTCCAACAGGAGGCGGGGCAATACGAGCAGGTTGCGGAAGCCGTAAGCCGGCTGATCGATGGCGAGGTGCTTAGTCGCGAAGACCGTGAGCTATTCACATCACACTCTAAACGTGTGCATGATCATTGCTTGGAGTTAGATAGTGGTGACGAGTCAGCACGCGAGCCGCTGGTGCGCGAGTTGCTGGATACCTTTGGCACTGGCCGTGTGATGTTCCGTAACACGCGCGAGGCTTTGACAGGTTTTCCCGAACGTAAGGCATTGCTAACACCGCTTGATGGCGATGAGTTGGACTGCCATATTGAGGTGCGCCTGCAATGGTTAGTGAAGCTACTCAAGGATCTGAACGAGCAAAAAATCCTTCTCATTTGTCACTCGCAATCACTAGCTGAGGAAATCTCTGAACGCCTCCAACATCTTATTAATATCAACTGTGGGTGCTTCCATGAAGGGATGACTCTGATGCAGCGCGACCGCACTGCGGCCTATTTTTCTGAGCCTGAGGGTGCAAGGATTCTTATTTGTTCAGAAATTGGGAGTGAGGGGAGGAATTTTCAGTTTGCCCACCACTTGGTCCTGTTTGATCTGCCGGATGATCCAGAATTACTTGAGCAGCGAATTGGACGACTAGATCGCATCGGTCAGACGGAAACGATTCATATTCACGTGCCATATCACAGGGGTTCCCATACGGAGTTACTGGCGCTCTGGTACCACGAGGGTCTTAATGCTTTTGAGCATAGTTTGCATGGTGCTGCTGAGATCCTTCGGGAGCTGGGAGGCATCCCTGCAGGAGGGATGGCATCTGATGACCTTGAGGTTTTTATTAGTAAATCAAAAATCTGTTATGATAAAATTGCGGGTCAGTTGGGGAGAGGGTATGACCGGCTTCTTGAGCTGAATTCGAGTCGGCCTGAACGCGCACTTGCTCAAATTGAGGCGATTTCGACGATGGATACTGACCGCGTATCGGAATCGTTTTTATTACGTCTGTGGGATCATTTGGGGCTCCATGTCGAAGAGCTTAATGATCGGACCTATTTACTGAGGCCAGGGCATTTGATTACGGATGCATTTCCAGCCCTGCCAGACGATGGTCTCAATACTACCTTTGATCGTACAAAAGCTCTTTCACGTGAAGATGCAGCATTTATGAGTTGGGATCACCCAATGGCGCGCACGGCTCTTGAGTTGCTGTTGACCTCAGAGGCAGGAAATTCTTCTTTCGGTGTATGGGAGGGTGCCCCAATAAAGGGGGTTTTATTGGAATGTTATTTTGTGATTGAATGTGTTGCTCCTTCGAAGCTGCATAGTGATCGCTTCATGCCAGCCACGCCGATCAGAGTGCAGGTCAACCATCAGGGTGAAGATTATAGCGAACAATTTCATCTTGATGCCGATGATTTGCGTTCCGGAAACTTGCACAAGCTGATGAGTCAGGAAAAATTTCGTCGTGAAATGCTGCCAATGATGCTCGATAAATGCCGCGAGATCTCTGTTGTCAATATGGAGCCCGTTGTGCGGGTTGCGTTAGAGGCATCTGATGCTGCGTTGCAGAGGGAAATCGATCGGCTCGTCGCTCTTGGAGAAATTAATGATCATGTTAGCGACGAGGAAATCGATGCTCTGCGCAGCCAGCGTGACGATTTGCATCATGCTATTTCGAAGTCTCGCCTTCGCCTTGATTCGGTGCGCATTATCTTTTGTCAGGCGGCCTTATGAATTAGGATATGAGCTTGAATGGGTGAGAGATTGGCCTAACCTGTGTGCACCGAAATACTGTGTTATGAGTCTAGATATATAAAGTTATGGGAAGAGCATTTGAAGCACGTCGTGCAGGAAAAGAAAAACGATGGGGTGAGATGTCGCGCCTTTATCCTAAATTAGGAAAGGTTATCACGATGGCAGCAAAGGCAGGCGGCTCTGATCCTGAGTCGAATACTGCGCTCAAGACAGCCGTAAATAATGCCAAGGCACAGAACATGCCAAAAGACAATATTGCGAAGGCTATTAAGCGTGCAACAGCGGCCGATGCTGCGAACTACGATGAAATTAGTTATGAGGGTAAAGGCCCACACGGATCACTTCTCTGGGTGGAATGTGCCACCGATAACTCTACGCGCACCGTGGCAAACGTAAAAACCATCTTTAATAAAAATGGGGGTCAGGTAGTTAACAGCGGTCAACTTGATTTCATGTTTACTCGCAAAGCAGTGCTAGAGTTTGAAAAATCTGACAGTCTTGACCTCGAGGAAATCGAACTGAACCTGATTGACTATGGACTTGAGGAAATGGATGTGCAAGACGACCGCGTGGTCGTGTATGGCGAGTTCACTAGCTTTGGTGATCTCACTAAAGCTTGTGAGGATATGGGTATTCAAGGTGTCAAAGCCACCCTACAACGCATCGCCAACAGCCCAGCTGAACTCACCGAGGCTCAAATCGAGGAGGTAGAAGTCCTTATTGATAAGCTTGAGGAAGATGATGACGTGCAGTCGGTGTTTACAAATCTGGCGTAGCCCCAATTAGACTTATTACGGACTATTTCATATGCTGGCAGGTATCTACTTTTACTAACGGGTATTGTGATTGTTGATGGAGCTACACTATCCCAAAATGACAAACCCATTCACATTCTGAAGCAGCTCCGTTTCACTATCGTACATATTTTTGATATTGTGTGCCATAGCGCTTTCCTCTGCGATTTCTTTGAGGAATTCTTCTACCTCTTCTCTTTCGCCGTTGATGTGGACTTCGACGGTTCCATCGGTGAGGTTTTTGGCCCAGCCTACTACATCAAATCCCTTAGCGATGTCTTTTACGGCGTAGCGGAATCCGACACCATGCACGCGCCCCTCGAAGATAGCTCGTTTAGAAATCATGATGTATTCTTGTCTGATTTTTTACTCGGAGAAAAGACCGATATTAGGTTTTATTCCTTTGCCACATGAATTCGTTTATTCTTGCTGCTCGTCCCAAGACCCTACCGGCCGCTATCGTGCCTGTCTGGATGGGGTGTGTGCTCACATATGACATCACCGGAGTATGGGACATGGGACTTGCAATTTTCACCCTAATGGGAGCGGTGTTCATCCAAATCGGGACAAATTTTTTTAACGACGCTATCGACGCTGACAAGGGCGCGGATACTGATGCAAGGCTTGGCCCAATTCGGGCGACGGCATCGGGAAGGTTATCGCGGCGGACTGTTTATCTCAGCGCAATTATTTCGCTGCTTTTGGCATCGGTGTGTGGATATTTTCTTATTGAGGCACGAGGCTGGCCTATCTTGGTAATGGGTGTGGCATCGCTCTACTTTGCATACGGATATACTGGAGGGCCTCTGCCGCTTGCTTACAAGGGTCTCGGGGAGGTGTTTGTGATTTTATTTTTTGGTCTCGTTGCAGTGAATGGCACTGTTTATGTGCAGACGGGTGAATGGTATCGTGAGGCGTTGTATATGGGGGTGGCTATCGGATGTTTATCGGCGGTGTTGATCTCCGTAAACAATTTACGAGATGTCGATGAGGATCGGGGCAATGGCAAAAACACTCTCGCGGTGAAATGTGGTAGGGGTAATGCGATCAATCTTGTTCGTATCATGACGGCAACGCCCTACGTCATTGCCATATTCATGGATGATTTTGGCTGGAAGATGCTCGCGTTTTTTCCGCCATTTGCCCTCGGGCTTTTTATCATCAATCGCATATGTAGCGAGCTACCAGGTCCGCGATACAACAAATACCTCGCGTTCGCCGCACTTCAGTTGATCTTATTCGCAACGGCAGTAACATTGGTAGTAATCCTGTGAATAATCCTCTTTCCATTCACCGATATAGCCTAGTTAGTCGTTCAGCACTGAATAGTCGGTCCGATCGTGTAGAACATCATGGTGCTCTGATTAGAGTGGGGGATGATGTATTGGGTTACGGTTGTATTCACCCGTGGCCTGAGCTGGGTGATTTGAGTTTGGATGAAACCTTGGCCTGTTTAAAAAACGGAAAAATCACTCCGCTCATTCGGCAGGCACTTCATTGTGCGCAGCACGACGCCGATGCGCGGCGTGCTGGGGTGAGTCTGTTTGATGGAATCACTGTGCCGTTGAGCCACGCGACGGTGACGCTGGATACAGAATCATTTGCGAAAGCCGAAGCCGCGGGGTTTACGGCAGTCAAAGTCAAGCTGGGGAGGGTTCTTCCTACCGAATCGGAACGCGTACGCTCACTTGCTGAAAAATTCCCCACGTTTCGCTGGAGGTTTGATTTTAACCACACTCGTTCTCTTGCAGAGGTGGAGAGATTTCTCCATTCTCTTGGTGAAGAACTGTGCAAAAAAATTGATTTTATGGAAGACGCATGGAGTGAGAGTGAGCAGCCCAATGGTCTATTGTTAGGAGTGCCTCTCGCTGTGGATCGTAAAGTGTATACGGATGATAGTAAATTTCCTGTGCTGGTTGTGAAGCCGGCCGTGAATGATGCCGATTCCATTGTTGAAAGTGCGGCTGCTAACGGGCAAAAAGTGGTATTTACCAGCTACATGGATCACCCGCTGGGTCAGAGTTATGCAGCTTGGAAGGCAGGCTTGGCTGCGTCTTTGAGCCCCTCAGTTACTGGATTGTGTGGCCTGATCACACATGGATTGTTTCAGCCTAACGAGTTCACCGAGTGTTTAGGTGATCCGTCACCTCAGTTTATGCCAGCGGCTGGGACAGGCCTTGGCTTTGATGTCTTATTGAAAAATTTAGAATGGAAACCGCTTACCTAAAATCACCTGAGTTCTGGCAATCAGATGAATGTCATGTTATGGTCAACGATCGTGATTCAGGAGCAGTGGTGCAGTCGGAAATGCTCAGTCGTTGGTGTGTTGATAGAGCTCAATTACGTGGGCACCTATTATTTTCTACATCAGGAAGTACGGGTGATAGTAAATGGGTCGCGTTATCGCGCCGAGCAATTATGACATCTGCTGAAGCAGTTAATGAGCATCTGCAGGTGACCCCACGCGATCATTGGTTGCTTGCGCTTCCTACATTTCACGTCGGCGGCATGGGGGTTGTTGCTCGCGCGCATCTCGCATCTTGCGGCTTGTCTCTTTATCAGAAACCATGGAACGCCCAGCAATTTTATAAAGCACTAGATAATGGAACTACCCTCACATCACTGGTGCCAACCCAACTTTCAGATCTGATTACTGCAGGCCTGAAAGCGCCCAGACCCCTGCGTGCAATGCTCATTGGTGGTGGTCCTCTTTCTAACGATCTTTATCAAAAAGCTATTCAGCTTGGCTGGCCGATCATCGAAACTTATGGGATGACCGAATCATCATCACAGGTCGCCACAGCGTCCGTCTCGGACAGAAGGCTGAAAGTTCTGTCGTGTTGGCATACGCGAATAGAGAGTGGTGGGCTTCTATCGATCAAGGGTGGCCCTCTCCTGAGTGCGTATTTGCACATAAACAACGGGAATATAATCCATACACCCGCGCTAAATAAGGGATGGTTTAGAACTAGTGACCGAGTTGATATTACGAATGGTTATCTCACAGTCAATGGGCGGTCGGATCGATGTGCCAAAGTGTTGGGGGAATTAGTTGATTTGGCAGGAATAGAATCAAGTTTAGTTATGTTGTTAGGTTCTGTAGAGGTCGTGGTGATCGCCATTCCTGACCAACGCCGAGGTAGTCGCCTAGTTGCAGTGTTGGAGGGCAATGCAAGGGTGTTAGCTGCTAAAATTGCTCTTGATGAGTATAACCAAACCTGCAGTCCAGTGGCTCGAATCGTGTCAACGTCGTCAGTCGATAAGTTTCCACGAACAGCTCTTGGGAAAGTGAGTTATACTAAACTGATAGATTTTTTTATTCAGGATGAAAAATTGGTAGAATAATGTTGCCATCCATTTAGTTTCATCAGATAATTTAGTTATCTTGATAAATAAATTACAAGGTCATCCAAATTTTAATGGATGTTTAACCCAAACCCGCAGGCGAACGCTTGAAGATTCATTCTGCGGTATTTCTATCTCACAATTTGGTGGGAGTTTGCATCGTCAGGGTAAGTGGGCTGATGGTGCGTATTTAATATTCACACGCCACTTCGTTGACAACCAAATCTAATATGATTCAACCAACTCAAACCAATTCATCATCACCTGCAACCGAAGCACTTTCACAAGCCCCTCCAAATAATACATCTAATCCAGAAACAAGTAATAGCAGCGCTCAGGGTGCGAGGAAATCGCGCATCCAAGAATTTGGTATTCAGGCACCGTCGTTAAAAGGTAAAAATTTCGTTCTTGATACTAATGTGTTACTGCACGATCCCGGCTGCCTCAACCGCTTCAAGGATAACCATTTGTGTATTCCCGTTGATGTTCTAGCTGAGTTGGATCAGTTTAAGGGCGAACAAAGCGAGCGCGGCGCTAATGCACGTCAGGTTCATCGTCGGTTATCCGAGATGTTTGCATCAGGTGATGCTGTGACGCGGGGAGTGCCTACTGATGGGGGCGGGACAATACGGCTGGTTATATACGATCCTGATTTTTGCGAACAAAACTCGGCTGAGCTTGTGCAATTCCTGCGGGTTTTCCCCGACAGAGAGCTCGTGGATCACCGTATTTTAGCGGCCACTGTGCTTCTTATGGAGCACAACGAGGGGCAGGTTATTCTCGTGACGAAAGATCTTAATATGCAGCTGAAAGCCCGAGCCGTTGGCTTGGAGTGCGAAGATTATTTGAATGACAAAGTCGATCCTGTGGAAATCAGCAGTTATGATGTTCTCGGCGTAGAAGTTGATCCATCAGAACTGCAACGCTTCTCCAGTTCCGGTGAGCTTGTGCTTGAACATCAACGCAGGAAAGACGTTGTGTTAAATCAATATGTTTTATTATCTGCAGGTGAAAAGCAAACTATGCCCGCACGACTTGACGCTAATGGCACATTTGTGAGGCTTCAAATCCCTGAGGTGTTGCGTATCCCAGATGGTCATCATCTGAAGCCGTTGAACCTTGGCCAGAAATGCCTTATTGATGCATTGCTGAATCCAGATATTTCTCTAGTTACGTGCTACGGTCAGGCTGGAACGGGCAAAACTCTTGTTGCTGTTGCTGCTGGTCTGCATGAAATGTTTAACCGTCGCTATAATGGACTGACTATTTCTCGGCCAGTTGTTTCTATGGGAGATCAATTGGGCTTTCTGCCTGGCAGCCTTGACGATAAAATGAAGCCATGGCTTCAGCCTATTTATGATGCACTGGACTTGCTGATGCAGCCATCCAGTAATCAAGGGCCTCGCCGTAAAAAGAACAAAAAAGAGAGCATGGGGGATGCTGTTAGTAAACCCTATGATGATCTTATTGAGAGGGGTGTTATTGAAATTGAAGCGCTGTGTTATATTCGAGGAAGATCTATTCCTAATCGTTTTTTCATTCTCGATGAGGCACAGCAACTTACACCACAGGAGGCAAAAACCGTGGTCACCCGCATGTCACGTGGGTCAAAGTTAGTGCTGGTGGGAGATCCTGCTCAGATTGACAACCCCTACGTTGATAGTCGTAGTAATGGACTTGTGTTCACGCGTAATCGCCTAAAAGGGCAGTCGTTCGCTGCCCATGTTACACTATCTCGTGGTGAGCGTAGTCCACTTGCGGAGGCTGGGGCACAGCTGATGTGATTTTTAACATAACGCTATTCGCATTGCAGATTTTAGTTGTGCAGGTTATCGTTGGCCATCTTTAGTTCGTTGTATGATGATGACTGCCAAACGCCTGTTCAGTTTTTTGCTCCCACTGCTCTTGTCAGGTTGCTTTGGCAATAGTGATATCTCCCGACCGTGGAAGAAAACTATTCGTAGTGAACTGACCTATCTTGGCGCGCGTAACTGGGTGGTTGTCGCTGAGGCTGCTTTTCCTGTGCAAAGTCGTCGTGGTATACGGGTGATATACATTGATGCTGAAATTCCAGACCTCGTTGATGGAATTGAACAAGTTATTGAGGAGAAACATCACGTCAAGCCTCGGATATACGTGACCGCAGAAATTTCCAAGGTTGAATACGACTATGCACCGGGAGTGAAGTATTATCGCAAGGAGCTTGAGTCAGCGCTGCATGGCCGTGAAGCACTGGCCCTGAATAACAACATGCTAATGCGAATGTTGCGTGATACGTCCAAGACCTATCGTTTGCTGATTATCAAGTCACGCACGGCCTTGCCATACTCGAGTGTCTTTATGGAGCTGGGTAGTGGCTATTGGGATGAGGAATCGGAGTCTCATCTTCGAGATATGATGGAGAAAAAAGAGATGTAATTACCAGTGGTTTTTGACTCGTTATCAGACAATTTTTGAATGTTACAACGGTCTTGATTATGGGTAATTAGAGTTTTGAAAGTATAAATTACAAGCTTATGGCTGCCCCAAAAAAAATGAATACAGACCTGATGCAGGAACGGGAGGAAGCATGGGTAGGCGATGCTGTGCTCGCACTTTACATGCGCCGTTTGATTCTCAGAGAGCAAGGGAAAATGGATGGTGAGATGTTTGTTCGCTGCACATCAAATGATTTCCTGCGTAACATTGGTAATGCTACATCTGTGGAAGCTCTTATAGGCCGAATTTATGAGGAGCAAGGCCTTCAAGCTGCTTTTGATTGGATGGAGTTCGAGTTGTTGCCTGTGTTTCGTCAGCAAGAAAAAAACTATCGTAACCGTGAGACTCAAAAAAAGACGAAGCGCAGAAAAAAGAAGTAAAGCGGGTTTCAGGGAGCGTTAGTCACTCGGTAGTGTAGGCGCAAACTGATTGTTTTCCAGTTGATTAGCATGAGCCTGACTCAAGGCTCTTGATCAGATTCTCAAAGTAAACTACGCCTGCTTTGAGACGATCAATTTTGATAAATTCATCTTTTGTATGTGCTTGATTGATAGATCCAGGTCCGATGCAGACTGACGGGATACCGGCGGCGTTGAGATGGGCGGCATCAGAGAACCACGGCGCTCCCACGGTTTTACTTTTGGGGTTCGCGGCGATGAGTTTTTTTATCCAGATATTGTCGTCTGGAACCTCCATCGGCGGATTTTCGTGCGGGTTGACCACCTTAAGGGAAAGCTTTTGATGGCTGATGGTTTTTTCGACTACGGCAAGTGCTCCATCATTGTCATGCAGTGAGGGAGTCGTGCGAATATCAATCTGTGACGAGGCAAAATCGGGAACAATATTAGGCTGTTTACCACCTATGATTGTGCCGACATTAAGAGTTGAGC
>DPWT01000136.1 GCA_003527555.1 Verrucomicrobiales bacterium
ACTGTAATGTCTGACAACGAAGCTACAGGAAATAACACCGGAGGGAGTGCCTATTTCCGGATTCACTATACCCAATGGCAAAGCTACCCAAGGTAGCACTACTGACCCATCATCTCCCGATCAGTGGGCTGGTTGGCGTGAACTGAGCGATACGGAAATCGAGGAACTCGCCGAGGCCATGGTCAAGCAAATCAAGCTACGTGGGCCCTTTTTATCGCTCTCGGAATTTGTCAACCGTAGGCTCGATTCCGGCGAAAAAGAGCTATCTGTCAAAGGAGCGCTTCAGGCCGCACTTGATGATGATAACGTGTCCATCAATGCAGGCTTTCGCTCTGCTAGCCGGAAATTTAAAAATGCTGAAATCAGTAAAATGAACCCCAAGTTCCCTGAAGCCCTTGATGGACCCATCGCATACGGATCTGCCGCTTACGTTGACCAGGCGGATGTATTGCGTAACTTCGCAGGGCAGCTAACTCCGCGTGGTGACACCTTCGTGATCCGCACCTACGGAGACTCACTTGATGGGAAAGGAAATGTCGAAGCACGGGCCTGGTGCGAAGCCGTCGTTCAGCGAGTTCCTGATTACCTTGACCTGAAGGACGACTCTCATATAAAACAAACCGAACTCACATCGAATGCCAACAAGACCTTTGGCCGCCAACTGCGCATCGTGAGTTTCCGCTGGCTGAACGACTCTGAAATTTAACCTCTCCCTAATCAAGAAACATCTGTATGCACAATACTATATGCGTAAACTGGAGACGCCCCATCTACAGCTGTATTCTGCTACTAGTAGTAGGCTTCTCCCTGTTGCCTTGCAGTGCTCAAGTAGGTGCAAAAGTCTCTTTGAAATTTGTCTGCTTTCCTAGAGCAAGCGATGCCGAGCCTCTGCAATTGTTGACCGGAGAGGCTAAGGCCATTGAGATTGAAGCACCATCGAACGAGATTTCCAAACCTCACATGGTGCAAGCACGGAGCACCTGGGTGATCGGGAAAATGATCACGGGAGATGATGGAAAACCCAAATTTGAAGTCTATGGAAAAACCAAGGCTCTTGCATCATCGAAGCAACTGCTTGTGCTGCTACGCAAGGGGGCTACCAACGCTGATGGCTTTGAAATCATCGCATTGGATAGCCGAAAAATCAGTTTTGGTGGTGAGAAGTTTCTTTTTTTAAACACCGCCAAAGTGGCGATCGCAGGGAAAATCGGTAAACAATCAGTTGCGCTGAAACCAGGTGCACACAGTATCATCAAACCCAAACCAGACCGAGGAGTGCGCAAAAACCTCTGCCACGTATCATTTGCTTATAGCGTGAAAAAAGAGTGGAAAATATTCTCGAGCACCACTTGGCCCGTGCACAAAAATGCACGTGCTCTCGTATTTTTCTACCAAGACCCGACCACGAAACGCCTGCGGCTCCACGCGATCCGCGATTTCATGAACTAATGTGAACCTTTTTTTGCGCTCTCCTTGCAAGACTACCGCTCATTCGTCGCTCTCTAAAATTTACTAACCATGATAAGAAGATTCACTCGCATCAAAATTCTCGCCACTATCGCTGGCCTGGCTTTCACTACGGCTTCGGCTGAGGAAGGGCTCGTATCTCAGCACGGCATTCTACTTTTGACGGCGAACGGAGGCATCAATCCTGCAACAGGCTTCGAATGGGAGTATGGGGATGAGTATCGTCTCGTCTTTGCAACCAGCATGGGAATAAACGCAACTTCGGCGAATATCGCCGATTATAACGCCTTTGTGCAAAATGCTGCCAACGCCAGCACGTTTCGCGGTGGCGCACTTGGTAATATCACTTGGAAAGCATTGGTTTCAACGCCGACCGTGGCTGCCAATGTCAACACCGGAACTTTTGGTGTTGGGGGCGAAAGTTTTTGGCTCGTGAACGGCATCACCGTAGTAGCCGATAACTACGGCGACTTGTATGGTTCTGGCACCCATAGCAATGCCATCAACATGTCTGAGAAGGGCGGGTCTCCTTTAAACAATGGCTCTTACTCAAGCCTTTGGACGGGATCCGATGGCAATGGGAACAAAAAAACTGGCTTCGAACTAGGCGCCGCGGGCGGCACTTCGAAGGGAGGCCTCTGGGGTTTCACGTCAGGTGCACACTGGATTGACAGGTTTAATCTATCCCAGACGACAGCAGGAAACAGCGGGGATGGCAAACTAGCCATCTACGCGGTCTCAGAGGTTCTGACTATCACCGACGGTGCTTCGAATCCCTCCCTAGATCCATCTTCGATCGTAGACGACAGGGACGGTGATCCGGTCGGAATCAGCTCCCTGGTAAATTACACGGTTACTTTTAGCAAGGACATGGACGACACCACTGTAACCGCAGCAGATTTCGGTAACGCTGGAACCTCGGGATTCAGCATCGGCACCGTCGCAGAGATCGGGCCCGGCGTCTTCTCCGTGCCAGTCACTCCGACCAGCGCAGGCACCTTGCGACTCAGGGTCAATGCTTCAGCAGAATTGGACGATGAGGAGGGCAATTCACTGGATACAACCACCGCTATCGCCGACAATACGACGATCATCGTCGACAATACAGCACCGACCTTGGCATCCACCGACATCGTCGATGATCAAGATGGCGGCCCGGTCGATGCAGACACACTCGTGACCTACGCGGTGACCTTCAACGAGGCCATGGACGAATCTACGGTGACCGCTGCGGACTTCGATAATGCCGGCACTGCGCCCGTCACCATCGCCATCGGCACGATTGATGAGTCAGATCCCAATGCCCCAGATCCTATACCCGGTGTCTTCTATGTGGAGGTGACACCGACCGGCGGCGGCACCCTACAGCTAAGTATCAAACAAGACGCCGTCCTGAAGGATGTTGCTGGTAACAGCCTGAATACCACATCCGCGATCCTCGACAACACAACCATCACTGTGAACGGAACTGTATCAAACCCTTATGACACTTGGTCTGAAGGTGAAACCTTCGCTGATGATACCAACGAAGACGGTATAAGTAATGGCATGGCTTGGGCTCTGGGTGCGGCAACCGTGAATACAGTGGCTGCGGATCTCCTGCCGACCTATGATTACACAACCGATCCCGCTTACGTGATTTGCACCTTCCGCCGCGCTGACGAAGCCAACGACCACTCGGACACCACGATGGTCGTGCAATACGGAACAACTCTGAGCGCTGCTGGCTGGACAACTGCCGAGCATGACGGCAATAACGTCATCATCACCGTGACCGATAACCACTATTCCACAACTCCCGGAATCGACAGGGTGGTGGTGAAACTGAAGCGCTCAACCTTGGGGGCTAGCGGCACACTCTTCGCCCGCCTCCGTGTGGAACAAGCACCGTAAAAAAGCCCCCACCACGAATATGGTAGGCAAGGCGGATTGCCGCAATTCATTATGGCAAGGCAGATTGGCCTCAGGATATTTACGGTAGGGCGGATTGGCCTCAATCCGCCGCCGCGATGGGTGATGTCAATTGGGGGAAACCGCTAACGCGTGGTTTGGACGTGATCTGGCGGCGGGGGCAGGTTTGAGTGAGTATCATCGTTCGGTCTATCCCGGCGGATTGAGCCAATCCGCCCTACCAAAACAAATCCGCCCTACCAACATACTCGACACATCAGTGCGCATCGGTTAGATATATAATCTGATGAAACCTGTTCGTAAAAAACTCTCTCATGATACACCATTTTGGGTGACAGGCGTATTCCCGGAATGCTTTTTTATCACCGTGTGTTGTCGGCCCCGGGGTAAGAACCAGCTAGCAACACATTCTACTTGGAATGGAATTTGGGAAACGGTTGAGAATAGAAACGACCGTGGTATCTGGCACTGCCGCCTACTCCTGGCCATGCCAGATCACTTGCATGCACTGATTCTCTTTGAAGGTGAAAAACGAATGGTCGACGTGATGAAGGATTGGAAACGCTGGACGGCTAGAACACTTAAAATCGATTGGCAGGATGGTTTTTTTGATCACCGCTTACGAAACCAGGATTCTGCCATGCAGAAGCGAGACTATATTTTGCAAAACCCCGTGAGAGCTGAGCTGGCTGCCACACCAGAAGGATGGCCATACTGGGCACACTGGTAGGGCAGATTGGCCTCTGGATAATTACGGTAGGGCGGATTGGCCACGTCTTTATGGTAGGGCGGATTGGCCTCAATCCGCCGCGTGAGTTGATGTCATTTGAGGAAAAACCGCTAACGCAAAAATGGACGTGGTTTTGGCGGCGGGCTTTGGTTTGAGTGAGGATCACGATTCGGTCTATCCCGGCGGATTGAGGCCAATCCGCCCTACCAAAACGCATACCCCTGGTTTTTCATCAAGGTCCCGTTTTTTTTATGATACCAATTTCTCTGGTTCTGAAATCCGGACATTCTTGCGCAAAAAAACCACTCCCCGTTACTGGAGAGTGGTTGAGATTGTGTCTGATGTTTCAGAACGTCGCAATTACTTGCGACGGCGAAGAATCAGGGCAAGTCCGCCGAGGCCGAGAAGGGCAGTGGTGCTGGGCTCGGGGACAACGGTCAGAACTTCTGAAACACCATAGATACCTTTTTCGTCTGTGAGGTCAACTTGGAAACGATCAATCCAGTGACGACCCGATGTGAAGTTCCACAGACCAGTGTGAGCCTTTGGTATACCATCACCCGGGTCAACAGTATTACCAAGGAATCCAGGATTACCTCCACCTGCGTTGGTCTTGATATTCCCAGCTCCATCTGATCCTGTCCAAACGGAAGTGAAGTCACCACCGTCGAAAGGCGTTCCACCTGTCTCGGAAACGTTGATCACGTTGCTATGCGTGACTGAACCGTAAAGGTCCGCATAGTCATCGGCAACAAGAGATGTGCCATTCAAGAGCCAGAAGCTCTCGCCGCCGACGCCGGCTGTTCCGGTATTGGCATTTGCTGCTACGGTTTCTGTGGAAGCCAATGCTTTCCATGTAACGCTACTAAGTCCCAGTCCGCTAGCATTGGCAGCATTCTGGATGAATGTGTTGTAATCCGCGATGTCTGAGGATGTCGCGTCTCGTCCTGTGCTACTCGCGAAGATGAAGCGATATGTGTCACCGGCTTCCCATGCGAATCCCGTCGCAGGGTTGATTCCGCCATTAGCGGTGAGGTCAAGGATGCCGAGTTGGCTAGTCAGCGCGGCGCTAGCCGGACCAGCCACAAATGCTGCGACAGCCACTAATAGTGTTAGTTTTTTCGTAGTATTCATATTTCTGTTGGGTTTTGTTGTCCGCTACATCCATCCCGTACAAGCTGTGGGTGCAATTGAATTTGAGGAGGATAGAACGAT
Organism: Verrucomicrobiales bacterium; assembly: GCA_003527555.1. Lineage (GTDB taxonomy): Bacteria > Verrucomicrobiota > Verrucomicrobiia > Verrucomicrobiales > Akkermansiaceae > Oceaniferula. Next base: position 5,324 of record DPWT01000136.1, read on the forward strand.
TTGAGGCTTCATCCTATGCAAAAAAAGGGGGGGTCAAATATTTTCTTTAAAATAAA
>DPWT01000130.1 GCA_003527555.1 Verrucomicrobiales bacterium
GCTCAGGCGACTAGCTGCGCAATAGGGAATTAGCGATTCGCTGCGACTTGGTGTTGTAGGAAATTAGGTGTGAGGCTAGCGTTGTTGCGCTTCATCGTCCTATTTCCTTTTACCCCAAGAGTCCTTCAGTGCCACGGTGCGGTTGAATACGCCACTATCAACGCTATCAGCACAGAAGTAACCGACGCGTTCAAACTGATAGACGGTGCCTTGCTTTGTGTTGGCGAGTGATGCCTCTAGTTTGGCATTGGTAATCACGGAGAGAGAGGCGTCATTCAGACAGCTTAGAAATCCACCATCCGCGGCGTCTGGATTTTCTTCGGAAAACAATCGGTCGTAAAGACGGATCTCGGCATCGGTTGCGGTCGCAGCATCCACCCAGTGAATGGCAGCACGACAGCGGATACCCTCTGGTGCATCCTTGCCAATGGTTTCAGGAATGAACTCGCAGTGGACCTCAGTGACCTCGCCGGCATCGTTTTTCTCAAAGCCAGTGCAGGTGATGATGTAGCCACCGCGCAGTCGGACGGATCTGCCTATCCCAAGCCGGAAAAACTTCTTAGGTGGATCCTCCATGAAGTCGTCATGTTCAATCCAAAGTTCTTTTCCAAGTGATACCTGACGCGTGCCAGCCTCTTTGTTGGCGGGGTTGTTAGGGACTTCAACTATTTCTTTATGTTCAACAGCTGGCCAGTTGGTGATGATCACTTTAAGTGGATCGAGCACGGCCATGCGTCTCTCGGCTGAGAGGTTCAGTTCGTCACGTACTTCTGATTCCAAGATTGCCATGTCGGTGACGCTGTTGACTTTGGTAACTCCACCACGCGCACAGAAGTTGCGAATGGCAGAAGATGGGTAACCGCGGCGGCGCATGCCCGAAATTGTAAGCATACGTGGATCATCCCAGCCGCTGACGTGTCCTTCATTAACAAGCTGGAGAAGCTTTCGCTTACTCATCACAGTATAACTTATATTGAGACGAGAAAATTCGATCTGGCGTGGTTGCGCGGGCACTGGGCAGTGAGTGATGAACCAATCGTACAGTGGTCGGTGGTTTTCAAACTCAAGACTGCACAGCGAGTGAGTGATATGCTCGTGAGCATCTTCGAGCGGATGTGCAAAGTCATACATCGGGTAGATGCACCAGTCGTCCCCCGTGTTGTGATGGGAGGCGTGAACAATACGATAGAGAATTGGATCCCTCATATTCATGTTAGATGACGTGAGGTCGATCTTAGCGCGCAGAACCATTGCGCCTTCTTTGTGGTTACCGGCTTTCATTTCATCAAACCTGGTGAGGCTCTCCTCGGTGGGGCGATCACGGAAGGGTGAGGGTGTTCCGGGAGTGACTACGTCACCACGGTTCTTTTTGATTTCCTCGGGCGTCTGCTCATCGACGTAAGCGAGGCCACCTTTGATTAGGTGCTTGGCGCAGTCGAAAAAAAAGTCGAAGTAGTCGCTGGCAAAGTAAAGGTTATCACCCCAATCAAAACCGAGCCACTTCACGTCCCGCTTGATGCTCTCAACATATTCGGTTTCCTCCTTTTCTGGGTTGGTATCATCAAACCGCAGATGGCAACGTGCACTAACCCCAGCATTTTCCTGAGCGATACCAAAGCTGATGCAGATGGCCTTGGCATGACCAATGTGCAGATATCCGTTAGGTTCTGGCGGAAAGCGGGTAATGACGGTATCATGTTTTCCGCTAGCCAGATCCTTGGCGATGATATCGCGGATGAAGTCTGTATTCTCCTTTTTATCAGCTGCACTCATGTGCGCCGATTATTAGTCGCTCAAAGCAAAAAGAGGAAGCAGATTTTCATATAGCCCTGCCATCTCTAAGATATGCAGAAGTTAGTTGCATCACCTCGGGCTCGGTGACGATGAATGTGTGGTCGCTATTGATGATATGAAACTCGTTCATTCCATCTACTTTACCTTTTTGAACCGAGACAATACCGTCGTTTTCGGTATCAAGAAACGTGCGAAAAAAGGGAATGGAGCTGCGTTTGCCCATAACCACAGCGGTGTCTGTGTGATTTGGGATCGGTGGTGCGTCGATCTGATCCGTTCCGAGCTCCTTGCCTGCTGGGCCAAGTGTGGCACGTAGCGGCGGGCAGTGCTCGATCCAGTCGATGATTTCGCTGCCCTGATTAGGAGGAGCGAGCATAACGACTCGGCCGGTCTGCTCGGGGGGTATGGCAGGCAGGAGATTACGGGCGATGATGCCACCTAGCGAGTGAGTGACAAAATGAACTCTGCGATTACCTGCGTATAGCTGCACAGCGTCGTGGACAAAATCGACAAGTTCATCGATCGTTTTTCGAAAAGATGGGTATGGGATATTGATGGTGTGATAACCCTGCTGGTTAAGGTGTTTAGCCATCGGGTCCATCGCCCAGAGGCTACGCCAGAGACCGTGCAAAAGAATAACGACTTCACCATCTGCTGCACGCACAATGGGCTTGTGCCACGGCATCGGTGGTCGAAGTACGCCTAGACGGCCGAATTTGGAGTTTTTATTAATCAGTTATGGGTGGTTTGTATTATGAGCTGAACCTGGCATGAGCCTCAGAAATTGATGATATATGACCGAGAAGTTAGAATTGATTCACTTAATAATCTTCAACGGGTGAGTTTCTCACGCTAGAATTGTCGCTTTTTTTCTTTGCGGCATCCTTGCCCAACACATCAATACGCAATTGCATCGTATCGGCATCGATCGCGTCCCATTCTTTTCTGCTAAATTTTAACGGGCTAGAGATCCTTTTTTTCATATTCTCAATACGGCGTAAAGAATCATCTATTACGTTAGTTGGAATTCTTTTTAGATGGTCGAGAGCTAATGTGGATGAATCAATCTGGTGGCAAATCATCGCCATATCATTGCCTGCTGTGATGGCGAGTTTCACATCTGGGCCTCGGCCGTAGGTATTGACGATGGCACCCATATCGAGGTCGTCGGTCATGATGACACCCTCGAAGCCAAGTTGATTTCGCAACAAATTTGTTAGGAGGTTTTGGGATAGGGAGCCGGGGAGGCCGGGGGAGTCATGATCAATGTTAGAAAAGTGCACGTGGCAACTCATGATGGCATCGAGTTCCGGCATTAAGGTGGTATAGGGAAGCAGATCGCTAGTGAGCATTTGATCTATGGTCTTGTCCACCTTAGGAAGCTCGTGGTGTGGATCGATGTCGGCTAGTCCGCATGATGGAAAATGTTTGCCGCATGACAGCACCTTTGCATGTCGCAAGTTGCGGTTAAAGATTCCCGCGTTGGTGATGACCTCTTGGGAGTCGGTGCCGTAACAACGCCCGCGCAACGCGTTGTCCGCCTCGTCATCGTAGGAAATATCCAGAACAGGGCACAGGTCCATGTTGCATCCTAGCAGTCGGAGTAGATCTGCGGTGATCAAGCCGTGGCGGGCGATGAGCCCTAGGTTACCTTTTACGCGTAATTCTTGCGCCGAAGGTGGAGTGGTGCCTATTTCTTTAGTGCGGGTAACACGGCCGCCTTCTTGATCAATTGCGATGACCGGATCGATATCACAAATCCCCCGGAGGTCATCGGTTAGCTTCCTGACTTGTTCAGGGGACTCGACATTTCTACCGAAAATGACAAATCCGCCTGGCTGGATAAGTTGGTAGAGGGCTGCGTCTTGCGGAGTAAGTTCCGTGCCGGGCACGCCGAGAAGAAGGAGCTGTCCGTGCATAAGAAGTTAGGAAAGCATCCCGCGAAATGTCTGGCCGTATGATGCCAGCCGGCAGAGGATAGATTTTTGCACGTGTAGGCGGTTCTCCGCTTGTTGGAAAATGATATCGGAGTGCGCTTCGAGCACTTTCTCAGTAATCTCTTTGCCGCGGTATGCTGGCAGGCAGTGAAGAACAATATGGGATGAGTGTGCGTGTTTGAGTAGTTCGGAATTAACCTGATAATCACCGAATAGGGCTTCTTTATCAGTTTGTTCCTCCTCACCCATGGACAGCCATACGTCTGTATTGATAACATCGGCATCCTTGACTGCCTCTATGGGGTCAGTGGTAACACTCACGTTTGGTGCATCGAGATGTGCGAGGTAATTTTCATCTGGAAGGCATCCCTCGGGTGCGGCAATCATTAGCTGGAAGTCGAGCTGTTTTGCGGCCCACATCCACGAGCGTGACATGTTATTGAAGCCGTCGCCAACAAATGCTATTTTTTTCCCCTCCCATGTGCCACAGCGCTCACGGATAGTAAGTAAGTCGGCGAGGATCTGGCACGG
>DPWT01000273.1 GCA_003527555.1 Verrucomicrobiales bacterium
ACTAATTCCTGCGAACCCACCATCCTGAATACACTATGCCTTACCGAATTTGCAAAATGATCGAGGTAGAAAATGGACACCTGCTATCCAAGCACCCTGATAAGTGTCGATTTCCTCACGGACATACAAGGAAAGTCGAATTAGTTTTTGAAGCCAATAGCCTAGACGATAGAGAAATGGTCTTCGACTTCAAATTGATTGGTCGTATGATCGGTGATTTTCTAGAAACTTATGATCATGCACTTTGCATGAACACGGAGGACCCAAAATTTGATTTCTTCAAAGAAGCATACGGGGAGAGAATCATTGGGTTTGAAAGCGAGGACCCTACCACTGAAGTTATGGCACGTACCATTTATCAACACACCAAGGCGTCACTACACCAGTTTGTAAATGATGCAGATCCAGATTACCCAGTAAGAGCCGATGTCAGAATTTCTAAAATCAGGGTCTGGGAAACGACTTCCTCTTGGGCTGAGTATGCTGAGTAAATTACTCAGTCATTTTCCGTAGTCATTTAAATAATAGGTACGGGCTTAATGCCAGTAGTGAAACCGTTTACCCCACAGAGCTATTGGAGATCTGCCCTTTTCCATTCTCTCCATCCCGCCCGATAAATGGACACTGTGTGACCCAGATTCACAAACTTCATGGCAGTTTTATAGGCATCGGTGCAACCAGCATTTTGACAATAAAACACAACAATTTGTCCTGAAACGTTTGCTTGTCTGATCTCAGGCAGAAGCTCTGGTTGCCAGTCGTCATATTTACTTTTTGGCAAATTAATCGCACCATCAATGTGCCCTAAACGATAAAAAAATGACGGTCTCACATCGATGAGGACAACTCTACCCATTCGCATCATATCAAACAACTGATCAGTCTCTAAATTTGTAATCTCTCCTGGCCTGATAACAGGATTTAATCTCGTTTGATCAATAACAGCAAGGCCTTCATGCATGGGCGTTTTCGTAATAGCTGAGCTAGTCCCTACAGACGCATTATCTGAGCATGATATCAACATCATGACCAGCAAGCAAAGGGAGTTGAATTTCATAGCCTTCATTGAATCGTAAATTTGATACACGCGACATGCAAAAACGCCCGTAAGTAATAACCTACAGGCGTTTGATGAAAATCTTTGACCGTTAACCACTCACACGCATCGGCATGATGACATAGAGGAATGTTCCATCAATACGAACAACTCCTGGACTCATGCCATCAATAAGGTCGAGGTATACGGTTTCTTCTCCCAAGTTCTTGAGAGGAGCCATGAGGAACTCGGGATTAAATGCAATAGCAAATTCATCACCATCGTAATCCGCAATGACAGGCTCTTTGGCTTCTCCAATGTCTTTAGAGTTAGCCTGCACGTCGATACTTCCCTTGCTAAAAGTAAGTTTAACAGAATTTGAACTCTCAGATGTCAATAGTGATACACGACGCACGGTATTGAGAAATTCCTCGCGATTGATGGTGACTCGTTCCTTTCGCTCACCCGGAATGACTTGCTTGTAGTTCGGGTAATTGCCCTCAATGAGCTTACTCACAATAATACTGCCGCCTACCTCAAAGCTAATCTGGTTTCCACTCAAACGAACTATTACATCCCCCTCGCTTCCAAGCATGCGCTGAAGCTCGTTAATAGCCTTCGACGGGATTATGATATCAGTCTCGTGACTGGCAGGGAATTCAAGATCGTTTTCAATCATGGCGAGGCGACGACCATCAGTTGCAACAAAAGTCATTTTCCCCTCTTTGAAAGAAACATAAATACCATTCAAGACGTAGCGCGTTTCATCCGATGATATCGCATAAGATGTCTTCTTTATGGCATCATGTAATACCCCTTGGCTGATCTTAAACTCAGTAGCATCTTCAAATTTCGGAAGCGGAGGAAACTCATCCTCGCCAAGACCGATGATTTTAAAAAAACTTGGGCCCGACTTAATACTGGCGTGATTTTTGGAGTCTACAGAAATCTCTACCTCGCTAGCAGGCAACTCACGAATGATGCTCACCAAGCGCTTGACAGGTAAAGTGGTTGAGCCCTCTTTGTTGATGTTCGCCTCAACGCTCCCGCTGACACCCACATCAAGATCCGTCGTGGTGAGCTTGAGTTTTCCATCAGCAGCCTCAATGAGAACATTAGATAAAATGGGCAATGTTGCACGCGTGCTTACTACGTGCTGAACCTGATTGAGACCCTCTAGGAGTGCTTCCTTACCGATCGTGAATTTCATATGGGAATGGAGTGATTTTTAAGGGGATTTTGCAATGCTTGAATCACGGAGATTAACACGTCCAAAATTCAAACTCATGACGAAGTGACTTTGGAGCAATCTCGCTTCAAGGCAAGAACTCTTTAACAAATCATGAGCATTTTTCAATGCCTGTTTGTATCCGGTATTGATGCCACATAAAAGTAGCTTCTAGTTTCCCTACAACAGCCCCTATTTACGATGCAGCGTCGTCGTTATCATTTCTATAGATTCTCTCACTTGTGGCTCGCACTCCATGCGCTGCTGAACCTTACGCACTGCATAGATCACTGTTCCATGATCACGTCCGCCAAATGCTTCACCGATCTCCATTAACGAGCACTGCGTCAGCCTTCTGCTCAGATACATGGCAACCTGGCGGGGAAAAGCAATATTGGAAGGCCTACGTCGACTTGTCATATCAGCTATACGCAAATCGTAATATTCTGTAACTGTCTTCTGTATCGCATCGATATTAACGCGTTTTTTCCCTTCTTGCTGGAGAATATCTTTGAGTAAATACTCTGCACGCTCAACTGTGACCTGCTCAGTTCCAAGCGATGCGAATGTTGCAATTCGAACCAATGCACCTTCAAGCCTTCGAACGTTGCTCTGTATACGCTCAGCGATCATTTCCAAAATATCAGAATGTAGTGCAACATCCCACTCATCCATTTTACGGCGTATGATAGCCATGCGTGTCTCAATGCCTGGAGGTTGCAGTTCGACTGTAAGACCACACTCAAATCGAGAAATGAGACGAGGCTCAATATTGGTAATTTCTGATGCTGGGCGGTCAGAGGTAAGGACAATTTGACTTTGTAAATCAAGAAGCTCATTGAAGGTGTGAAAAAACTCTTCTTGTGAACGCTCTTTACCACCGAGAAACTGAACGTCATCAATCAACAGAATATCAGCTCGCCGGTATTTTTTGCGGAATCGTTCCAGTGAGCCTTTACGCACAGTATCGATGAATTCATTAATAAATTTTTCACATGTAAGATAAACAACACGCACACCAGGCTTGTTCAACATTAGCTTTTGACCAATGGCCTGCATCATGTGGGTTTTGCCAAGACCAGAGCCACCATGTATGAACAGTGGATTATAAATTGCCTGTTCAGCATTTGCCACTGCAATACAAGCGGCATGGGCAAACTCGTTATTTTGACCCACAACAAAACG
>DPWT01000169.1 GCA_003527555.1 Verrucomicrobiales bacterium
TCAAGATTCAAGATTCAAGACATGAGTCATGCCTACTGATTACCTTGCTCGGTTTGCGATTCACCAGTCTTGATAGTCGGCTTTTTACTCTTTCCTCCCGGCAGCACCTTACGCATGAGTTTTTTTAGGCCGCCTTCACCAGCTACCTCCGCAGCCTCGGCATCACGCATCGCTTTTTCCCAGGCCGGAGCAAATCCAGGTGCCTGCTCGCGCATCACACTCACTGCAGATTCCATCAAGTGAAGTTGTCGCATCTCAACGCGTCCTGCCTTTTGTTTTAGGATACCAACGTTGGCACGGAGGTTATCGTTTTGCTCGCGCAGCTCATCGAGTTGCACTTGAAGCTGTTCGTTGCCCTTGGCGTTGATTTTAAGCTGCGTGTTAAGATGGCCTTGTAATTCTTTATTATCCTCGTTGATACGTTTGTTTTCGTGTTTGAGGTTAACGATATCTTTGCGCATGGATTGCCAAATAACGCTCATCAGAAACAACCCTAAAACCAGACCCCACGTGAATGGCTCCATAAGTATCTGCATAACAATGTCCATAGACCTATTCTATGTGTTTTTATACAATTTCCAAGGACTATCACACCAGCGCGAATCTCATACTTAGTCATGTATTTAGAATTTCACCCCTCCTAATACCCCAATTGTTGCGGGTTTTATTCTCTGTGAATACGCAATCTTCGCCCACCAATTGCATCACATAGAAAAATCTTAGATCAGTTTGGGTATCAATCTACGATACATCATTACAATGATCTCAAATCCGTAAAACCTTCACAACTATGTTGCAAAAACCTGTTGCATCACGACGAAATTTACGCACATTGTTTACAGCAATATCACGAATTACTATGATACACTCTATCGATAACTTTCCTGCCTTTCTAGCCTTCAATGTGAGCAGCATCCCCATGCTTTATTGGATCATTATTGGTGGCACCATGTTGGTTTCATGGATGGTTAGCAACACGCTGAAGCGACGTTTTGCTGAGCACTCACAGGCTCCGCTCCCAATAACCGGTCGTGAGGTTGCCGAACAAATGTTACGTGAGAGCGGCATCAACGACGTCAGAGTAATCAGCGTGCCGGGACAGCTCACCGATCACTACAACCCAGAAAACAAAACAGTCAACTTGAGTGAGGCGGTTTACCACATGCGTAACGTCGCGGCAGCCGCTGTGGCTGCGCACGAATGTGGCCATGCTGTGCAACATGCAAGAGCATACACATGGCTGACTATGCGCTCAAAAATGGTGCCTGCCGTAAATATTGCTTCCAACATGATGAACGTGATTTTTATCCTGTCATTTGTTGGTATGTTCGCATTCAGCAACCCAGCCTTCATTTGGCTGATTGTTGTCTGTTTCGCTGCAACCACTCTTTTTTCTTTTGTTACACTTCCAGTAGAATTTGATGCAAGTAAACGAGCACTTGCATGGATTCAGTCTAGTGGTGTCGCAAAAAGCATGGACCAAGATCGGGCTAAGAATGCTCTTCATTGGGCAGCAATGACCTATGTCGTAGCTGCTATCGGTTCTCTGGCACAGCTACTTTACTGGGTAATGATAGCCTTGAACAACAGAGATTAAGGTTTCAGTTACCGGACTTGCTGGTAATATTGATAATTTTGGTAAGCAAACATACCCATGAAAATGGTTATGAACATTTGTCCAGTCGACAGCGCTAGCAATCCAATGATCACCGCAGTAACTATGCCTGTCATGTGAACTGCCTTGGCGCGGCGCGGCCCAAGAACTGCAGAAAGCATCTGCCCTCCATCCATAGGATATATTGGTAAGCAATTGAATACAGCCCAGACGATGCTAATCCATATGAGGTAGTAAAAGAAGATATCCACCTGCTTGCCTTGGGATGGCAAATAATCACTAAGAAAAAAAATTCCTACACCAAATACGAACTGCAAAGCAGGGCCGGCGAGTGTCACCAAAAAAGACCGCTTACGGGTCAAAGCACCTGGTGGATAGGTCGCATAGCCCCCCATAAATGTGAGAACAACCTGCGTTGGCTGTTTAAATTTCTTAATCGTTAGCGCATGGCCCATTTCATGAATCAGGACAGATGCAAACGCCGCCAGCATGAACATCGCCGTTTTTAGCACAGCCTCTTGGTTAGTAGCATAAAGCGCACCTCCCAAAAAAGCTGTCGTCACCCAGAACCACAGTTCTACTCTTACGGGTATACCAAATAGAGAAAATTGAATCATAAATGTAATCTGCTAGTCTTGCGCGGACAGTAAATTGATGGCAGTAACCAGCGCTTTTAGGCCAGCCATCTCGATAGACGGGTCGACACCGCAACCCCAAACAGGCTGCTTGACAGTGTCGTTTTGCAGTTGAATGTATGCAGCAGAATCGGCATCTGAACCACCCCTAACAGCATGAGAACGGTAATCGGTAAGATGAAAATTCTTCAGTCCAGCCTTCTTCATAGCATGGACAAAGGCATTGATTGGACCATTCCCGAGCCCACTAATATTTTTGACCTTACCGTGATAAGAAATACTCGCATGGCAGGCTACCTCACTTTTCTCACCGGCGTGGTGATCTAGCTCGTAGTCAATTAATGCCATCGGCTCGCTTAAATTAACAAAAAGCTCAAAAAACGTATCGCGAATCTCATCGGGTGATAGCTCGCGGCCCAACTCATCGGCAAGGGCATAAATACGTCCACCGACGACGGGATGCATTGTTTTAGGCATATCAAATCCATGTTCGTGGTCTAGGATGTAGGCAACGCCACCTTTCCCAGACTGTGAGTTAATTCTGATGATTGCCTCGTAAGATCTACCAATGTCTTGGGGGTCAATTGTCAGGTAAGGGACTTGCCATGCAGTAGCTGTTCCAGCCTTGATTTCTCTCGAGCGCTGATCCAAGCCTTTTTTAATAGCATCTTGGTGGGAGCCGGAAAAAGCGGTAAATACCAGTTCGCCGGCATAGGGGTGGCGCTCACTGACTGTCATGCGAGTAACACGCTCATAAACCGCACGAATCGATGGCAGGTCTGAAAAATCTAACCCAGTCTCAATACCATGTTGATTCATATTCAATGCCACATTGGCAATATCTAGATTACCAGTCCGCTCACCATTTCCGAATAGTGTTCCTTCCACACGATCGGCACCCGCCATCAAGCCTTGCTCGGTGGCAGCAGTTCCGGTTCCTCGATCATTATGTGTGTGTAGTGATACGATCACAGATTCGCGTCGGTTTATATGACGACACATCCACTCAATCATATCGGCATGAACATTTGGCGTGGTCAACTGCACGGTGTCGGGCAGGTTAATAATCATTTTTTTCTCCGGCATCGGTTGCCAGACATCTATGACAGCATTGCAACAATCGAGGGCAAAATCGAGTTCAGTATCGGAAAAGGACTCGGGCGAATACTGCAGCACTACTTCAGTATCAGGAATGGTAATAGCCAGCTCCTTAACCAGCTCAGCGCCATCGACAGCGAGCTTTTTAATATCATCACGGCTAGCATTTCCGAATGTAATCCTACGCTGAAGGGGTGATGTAGAATTGTAAATATGAACGATGGCACGTCGTGCCCCACTGATCGCTTCAAATGACTTGCGAATAAGATGGTCTCGTGTCTGAACCAAAATCTGTATGGTCACATCTTCCGGAATGAGATCGTCTTCTATCAATCTGCGACAGAAATTGAATTCAGTATCTGCAGCGGACGGGAAACCAATTTCAATCTCTTTAAAACCAACATCACACAGAAGTTTAAAAAACTCGAGCTTCTCCTCAATGGACATGGGAACGGGTAATGCTTGATTTCCATCTCGCAAATCAACACTCGCCCATGTGGGCGCGTGTTCGATTGTACGATCTGGCCACTGCCTATCTGGCAGATCAACGGCAGGGAACGCACTGTATTTGCGGATACTCTCAGGTTTCATGACGCGCTGATGCATGGACGTTTTTGATCTCAATTGCAAGCGCCAAGCCGCGATCGCCGCTATTTCAACAGCACTTTATGCCTTGCCACGGCTCAAAAAACTTGGCCATAGTATGCAAGTAATGAATATAAAATTTGCCTTTTTGACATTTGCCTCAATCATCAGCTGCCTCGTTTTTTCTTCCTGCTCAAGTAGTATTACGCCACAAGAAAGATACGAGAAATACGACCGTCCAGCGACACATCCCATCAATCGATCCAAGGTGAAGGTGAAAGTTTCCATCAATAACCAGATGGCTTACGTGATGGAGGGCTCCAAGGCACTTCTGATTATGCCTGTCACCGTGGGGTTATCCAGCAAACCAACACCTCGCGGGAACTTCCGTATTTTTAATAAATCACATTATCATCGCGCTAACACACACGGCTTCGCAATCTCACCCAGTGGACGTATTATCCCGTGTTACCTGCGTAATAAACCTGCCGGTTGGAAATTCAAAGGAACTCCCATGCCATACTGGTGTGAGTTCAAGGGTGCATATGGATTCCACACTGGATGGATGAAGCCCTTCCCCGCATCGCACGGTTGCCTGCGCATGCACAAAAATATATCACCCAAATTCTTCAAACTTGTTAGTATAGGAACCCCTGTAAATATCTCCTATTCTCAAGCAGAGGACGCTACGATTGGCCGTAATATTCCCCGCCCCCCTGACTCCACGCCTTTTCCCAGCAACCCTCGTGCTATGATGCTGACAAATAAGTTTTTCACCATGCACAAAAATCCATCTTATACCAAGTAGTGAAACAGACGAAATTCATCCGGAACCCTCATTGACCACGCAGTGCATTCCCTAATACCTCAACGATAAACAATCGTCTCGTCTGTTTTGCGGAGTGGTATTACAATTAGTTCCCCATACTTTGAGGGTAATCTTCCTGTAAATCAGTCGGAAATACGCCCGATTAGGTATAATCTATATGCCTGGCACTACCTTAGATAATGAACACTTAGCAACGATTCACACAGTATCACAAGCAAATGCCAAAGACAGAAAATCGGTGTATCGGGGACGCCAGCCGAGCTGCTTTAACTTATCACTGTTAACTTTCTTACTTGTATTCCCCCGTTTACGTGGCACAGCATCGGCAGCTGCCAAAGGAAGTGGTAAATCATAATAATCTCCAAGAGATCGGTACACATCGCGCTGACTCGCATAGCCTCCGTTAACATTATAAATTTCTCCACCATTTCCTTTATCAGCTAACAAAATTAATGCCTGCGCAACATCATCTCGATGCACAAAATTCATAATACGTTCACCTTTACCATCAAGCATAGCAGTTCCCGCGAGAAAGTTTTTTTGAATATGACATCGACCAGGTCCATAAAGACCGGTCAGACGGGCTACTACCCCTCCCGAGGTGAGTATCGTATCCTCAGACTCACGAAGTATAGCCGCGCGCGAAGAAACAGGCTCCGCTAGGCTCATCTCAGTCACAGTGGAATGGTCAACCTGAGGGTAGACCGAGGTGCTAGAGGTAAAAATAATCCTACTTTCAGGAAATCGCGCGAGCAAATTTCGACATCCTTTCAGATAAACATCACGATAGCTCTCAATTCCACCACCACCCGATGCAGCACAGTGAACTACAACATCATACTCCCCAGAAATTGCAGCTGTAGATTCCGCAGATGACAGATCACAAGCAACCGCTCCAGCTGAACCACCTCTATTAGCAAAACTGACCTGCCATCCATTGGCATTAAAAGCAGATTTCAGAGCTCTACCCAGAAAACCATAGCCCGCAATAAGGAGATGCCTAGACATTGAGCTTGATTCCTAATAATTCTTCGGTCGCCTCACGTGGTCTGGCCGTTAAAATATCTGGCTTCCCCTCAGTCACTAATACCGTGTGCTCAAAATGAGAAGAATTTTTCCGGTCGTTGGTGATGACAGTCCAGCCGTCACTCAGAATGGTTACGCCTGCAGTGCCAGCATTAACCATAGGCTCAATAGCAAGTACCATACCAGGCCGCAGCTTAGGTGAGCGGCCTGGCGGGCGATAGTTGGGAACCTGCGGTTCCTCATGTAAATTCCGCCCCACTCCATGACCCACAAATTCTCGAACTACCGTAAAATCGTATTGCTTCACGTGCTCTTCTACCGAGCTACAAAGGTCAGCAAGTAAATTACCACTTCGGGCGTGACTGATGGCTTCATAGAGAGACTGCTCGGTTGCGCAGAGCAATCGTTTTGTTTCTGTGTCGATGTCACCCGCTGGGACGGTTGTGGCATTATCACCAATCCAGCCACCCTTAGTAATACCAACATCAATTTTAAGAATGTCTCCGGGGCAAATCACAGTGTCAGATCCGATACCGTGAACCACTTCTTCATTTCTTGAAATACAGATATTTCCCGGGAAACCACGGTAGCCTAAAAAAGCGCTATCACACTCAGCCTCTTTCATTAGCTCTGCGGCAAATGCATCAATCTCACCAGTGGTCTTCCCCGGCTTTACCTCTTTGGCACATCGCTGAAGGATGTCACTCGCCGTCTCACATGCGATACGCATCTTGCGGATGTCGGCAGCTGATTTAATCGGAATTCTTACTTTCTTCGCCATTTGGAATAGGTTGGGGCTGATTCAAGACGTAAGCCTGCTACAATGTGTCGATGTTGAAAAGCATTTAGCCCCAGATGACAGAAAGATGTCAGCCGGGGCTTTTTGAAAACACTTCGCAGTTTAGCGTTTAGCGATTCTTCAATGCCTTGGTCAGCAAGGCACGGTTACTGGACTCAGTCCTAACAATTTCACCGTCAACGATAACATCAACAACTACGCCCGTCATGCTGTCTACCCGGCGACCGCCAGGCACGTTAGGACCACATCATCCACCTCCAGATGCTGGCTTGCTCTTTCGCACAATACTAATGGATTGTGTAGGTAGTGTGACTGAATCAGAATCGTAAATTTTCCCACTGCTTAGAGTACCGGTGGCAGTTTTTCTATCTGAACCACCTTTGTTCAAGTTCCCTTGAGTGTAATAGAGCGTGTATTTTATCTGCACGTCTTGGATCGAATTTTCACCACGATTATACACCTCAATGTTGTAATGAGTGGGGATGGCATCTCCAGATTTAACGCCTTTGACCTCATCAAAATCAAGTCGAATGTAGCGAGCAATAGACAGTGCATCCTGCTTTGAAAATATGTATTTTTTGCAATCCTCAGAGAGGACATTAATCGGGAATGACTTCACACTTCCGGATGGATATCTCACGGTAACTTTGCCTTTCTTGGCATCAACAGCAGTCAAAGTTGCAGTGAAAGACTTCGATTTGTCCGCGCTGTAGTATGTCCGCTGCTCGATTGCATCAGCACACACAGTCGTCAGTGTGATTACTAACAAATAGATTGTAAAATTTTTCATAAATTTAAGTTAGAGGGATGAGAATCTGTCGTCAACTAGCAAATCACATTGCTATGGTGATTTTTGCATGATTTGTAGGGCTTTTCGTACGAGATTGATGCCCTTTTTGCGCTCTTCAACAAGGGACGCCCCATCTGTTTTTTCAATAACATCAATCATCTCGGTTAATTGGTCGGCATCTAAAATACCAGAAGTGGGATAGTCGGATAGAATCATACCCATCGCGGCAATCATGGATGCAAATCGCATATCATGTGAAACCTCAATCCATGCTTTTGGCCTCTCTGTCGTAAGCTTGTTATCACCGCCAAGCGTCAGGGCAACGGATGAATGATCCAATAAATCAGCTTTCTTGTTATCCATCAGTAGCTCATAAATGACATAGTTGCCCCGCGTGCGGGAGGCTAACATCGGAGCATGAGTTGTTGGTTCTTTTCCCTCCTCAGTCAAGGTATTAGCGTAACCCAGTAGACGCAATCTTTTCACGTGCTCTGAGTTCACAACTAATGATGCAACCGCTTCAGAAACCTCAGCACCCGGAAGTGCATGCACATGCACCGCCAATAACTGAGTCTGCGGATTCCAAGGGGTCTGGCACAGCTCAATACTAGCTGTAACCTTACCATTGCTCAGCATTTTAGGCTTACTGTAGGTGAAGTGATTAATCATTTCCTCGATACGCACGACTCTGCGTGACGGGAGCACGCCAGAATACGTAATATGGCGTTCAATCCAGGGCCAACTGGCAACACCAGATGCTACAGGAACCATTATTTTTTGAGAAACAGACACGTCCTGCCAATCTTTGACATCGAGATCAGGGAGATCATCCACAGCTTTCATTTCAATCGATTCGATTCGCTGCCGCACAGTTTTACGAAATCCCTCAGTGTCATTACTCATCGCAGCACTAACTGCACGAACTGCATCAGATATTTGGCCCTTATTTTTGATAGTTTCCGAATCAATGGAAACCGGCAACATCAGACAAATGGTGTCTGCATTTATCCATTCCCACTTGGGGGTTTTGTTTTCTGCACTAGTGCTATCTTCTATTTTTTTACCTCCCACGATAAATAGTACTAGAGCGACAGCAGCAGCAATACCGACCGCTGACACGGCTGGCTTCCTCCAGAATGAAATCCGCGTGCTGGAGGCGATTTCTGAAATTACGGGGCTCGACCCAGCACTTCGAACCGCAATCAGCTGCTCACGGGTGAGCATCGTCGCGCCATCAGGGCTCATTATTTCGCGCACCAGGCGCGCCGTATCTCGTGCTTCCTCAACCGCTTTGGCGATGCGCACATCCGAACACACAACACGGGCTAGCTCAATGGCGTCATCACCAGTCAACTCCCCAATGGCGAAGGCTGTGATACGTGGATCGTTAAGTTCTATTTTCATGGTTGTTGCTAAATTATTGTAAGTCACTTCAACTCGTCAGGGAGGATTTCACGAAGCCTCTTCATGCCAGCATGTATGAGGAATCCAACATTTCCGTTGGTTAGTCCGGTTTCATCACTAATTTCTTTGTAACTGTATCCTTTTTCGAATTTGAGCGTTATGGCAGTAGCCTGATTTTGTGGCAGACGGGCGATATAGCTTTTTACCAGCTTAACCCTATCGTTTTTTGCAGCAATTTCTCCAGGGCTGGAAATCTCGCTATCCTTGGCATTGAGCGTTTCATCCTCTACCAAAACCAGTCTTTTCTCTTTGCGAAGAACATCAAGTGCACGGTTTCTACACACGGTAAAAAGCCATGATTTTAGCCCATCACGGACTTTGCCAACGTCTTGTTGGTAAAGTCGAATAAAAGTGTCCTGTACAATGTCGCGAGCTCGGTCGGTGTCATGGACGATAGTTCTTGCAAAGCCAATGAGGGGTGACTGGTATTCGGAGATAGCCCGCTCCACGAGCTCTGCGTTGGTTTCAATCATGTCCTGTTCAGTGTCCTTACTTGTGACCATTGAGGCACTTTCATTGTAATTAACGATACAGTCAGGATTTCCTTGGCATAAAAATGCGTTATTTTCTGACAAAGTAATTTAGATGCTCCAATTCCAGGGCAAGATCGACATTATTTACAGTAATTTCCTGTGGCACTTTTAGCACCACAGGGGAGAAATTAAGAACCCCTTGAATACCGGCATTAACGAGACCATTGGCAACCTGCTGAGCTTGTTCCCCCGGCACGCAGAGGATCGCTAGGGCCACTTTATTTTCCTTGATAAATGCCGCCATTACATCCGTCGAATGAAGCGGCACCGGAATGTCGTTGACGCCTATTTCAGCGGCTTTGGCATCAAAAGCCGCGAGGATTTCGTAGCCTTCTTTCTTAAAACCATCATAGCGTAATAAGGCACTACCCAAATTTCCAGCGCCCACCATAATCACTGGCTGCAATTTGGCTCGCCCCAGACCTTCATGGATTGCCTGACGCAAAGCCTCAACCGGATAACCTCTACCTCGCGTACCAAAAGTGCCCAGGTAAGCCAAGTCGCGCCTCAGTTGTGACGGCTTGACCCCAGCTGCAGTTGCAAGCGCACTCGAGCTTACCATCTCATGTTTGTTGTAGTGCAGGCGTTCCAAACAGCGCGCATACAGTGATATACGGTAAATGGATTTTTGGGGTATTTCCTCTTTAAACATGACCTTAAAATCACTACTTTTGTAAGTATTTGATATATCACGGTATCACATTGTTACCTACGGTGTCGAGGTGTTGATGATATTTGTGATTTCTAGTGCAAGATTCAATGCTGCCGCACCTTGTTGCCCGGAAACTTGGGGTGTCTCCCCCCTGCTAGCACACTCGACAAATGACGCCAACTCCAGCTTCAGGGGCTCGTCTTTTTCTATTTCAACATCGACTTTTCCCACCCCATTTTGAGTCATGGTATAGACGCCGGCACTTTGCTCTTGATAATCGAGCGATAGGTAACAATCACCTTGAAAGACCCGAATTTTGCGCATCCTTTCGGGACTAATCCTACTGGATGTAACATTGGCAACACAGCCATTCTCAAATCTAATCCTCGCGTTGGCAATATCCTCACGCTCCGTCATCACCGCTACACCCACAGCATCAACACTTTGCACAGGTGAATTAACAAGGTGTAGGATAATTTCAAGATCATGAATCATTAAATCCAGCACCACACCGATATCAATACTACGATTAGGAAACGGCGAGAGCCGATGCGCTTCTATGAAGCGAGGATTCGATAAGCTACCCTCGAGTTTACGCATGACAGGATTGAACCGCTCAATGTGACCAATCTGAAGCACGCAGGACTTTTCCCGAGATTTTTCAATTAGCGCACGCGCATCATCAAGCGAATTTGCTATCGGCTTTTCCATTAGGACGTGCACACCTTGATTCATCAAGGCACAACCTACCGTACGATGCGCAATGGTCGGCACAGCTACTGTCGCTGCATCGACTTCTTTAGAAAAATCATCGAGCGAATCCACAGCAACTCCACCAAACTCCTCAGCAACGGCCTGCGCGCGTGCCTTATCCTGATCGTAAATAGCCACCAAATCTGCCTTTTCAAGAAGAGCAAAAACTCTAGCGTGATTTCGTCCCATTGCTCCAGCTCCCGCCACACCTACTTTGATACTCATGACGAAAGATCTATTACATCCTCAACTCAATGACAAGACTTGTCCTATCTGCTGCCTACAGTGCCTCAATCATTATTTAAAAATAATGATCTTATTTTCTAAGATAATTCAATTCACAGTGGTTATAGCTATGTAATTAATGACAATCCACTGATGAAACTCCATTCAATTACTACTCTGAACTAAATAAACGGTAGCAACAAACCCGTTAAAATCGTATTTTTTCCTCTCGCCAGCAATTTCCAAGCTTCTATAGTAGTGATCAGACAAAGTTAATTCGACACAATTTCTCCATAGATTATCTATCTCGCCATTACCCGCAATTTTACTCAAAATCAAAATACATAAACCATGAGCCTACACGCACAATTATCACCCGAAGCCCAAGCACGGCTTCAAGCGCAGCAGAGAAACTCCACTATTACTAGTATCATCATTTCGATTTTGTCGATACTACTCGTAGGCATCATTCTGCTCTACTGGTTCCTGCCAGTCATTGAAAACGTCACCCCTGATATTGTCTCCTATCAAGCAGGCGCTGATGAAAAAGATAAGGTGCAAAAGCGTGAGATAACACGCGCCGTCGAGCGCAAACCTTCCGCTCCTTCTTCTTCGATGGCTAAAGTCATTGCAGCCAACACGACCTCACCGACTGCTGTTCCGGTTCCAGAAGTTGACGTACCCGATCCCTCCGCGGACTTTGGTAATGGCGATGACTTTGGTGATGGTTGGGGCAGTGGTGATGGCGACGGCGGCGGCGGATTCGGAAACATTCCGCAAACCATGAAAAAACGCTGTAGCCTCGAAGATCGCATGGATCGCCTCTTGAAAAATGGTGGAAACAAACAATGCGAAGAAGCCGTCATGAAAGCGCTCCGTTGGCTCAAGAAAACTCAAAACCCGGACGGCAGCTGGACCGGAGGTAACAAAGGGGCTATGACCGGATTCGCCGTGCTGGCATTTCTTGGCCACTGTGAGACTCCAAACTCGGAAGAATTCGGTGATGCTGTTACCCGTGGGATCGTATATCTCATCAATCTGGGAATGAAAAATGATGGTAGGCTAGCCACTGCCGACGTGGGCTCTC
The DNA here is from genome assembly GCA_003527555.1 of Verrucomicrobiales bacterium. GTDB lineage: Bacteria > Verrucomicrobiota > Verrucomicrobiia > Verrucomicrobiales > Akkermansiaceae > Oceaniferula. Next base: position 12,092 of record DPWT01000169.1, read on the forward strand.
ACCACTGGGTCTATGAACACGGAATCGCCACTTACGCGCTTGCCGAAGCTTACACCTTCTGCAGCGGGTTAGGAATCAACTTGCCTAATCTCGATAAAGTCACCAAGACAGCAGGAGATATGATCATTACCGGGCAGACAGATGATGGTGGTTGGCTCTACGGCTACAAATCAGGCGGTGGCAGTGACAACTCCGTGGGGTTCTGGCAAATCCAAGCATTAAAGGCTTGCAAGCATACTAAGCTGTGGGAGGACAAGAATTTTAAAACAGTTTCTCGCAAAGCACTTGAATGGCTTGGCACGGCACAAGGGACAAATGGCGCAATCGGTTACCGTGGCAGCCCAAGCAAAAGCCCTGGACTAACAGGCGGTGGTGTTCTCGCCTTCCAAATGTGGGGAAAATCGCATGCTAAAGAAGTTAGGCAAGGCGCTAAATACATCCGTGCTAACACCTCATTCAAGTGGGGTGAGCCAGATTCAAGCCTCTATTATCATTACTACAATGCCCAGTGTATGATCAACCGTGGAGGAGAAGATTGGAAGTTCTACAATGATCTGTTCCGTGACGAACTACTCAAAAACCAAAAGCCAGACGGCACGTGGAATAACCCAGCCAAACACAGCGGCAACCTGCATATGAGCACCTGCCTCGCCACGTTTATGCTGGAGGTTTACTACCGTTTCTTGCCAGCCACAGGCCGAAAAAATAATAGGTAATACTGGCACTATCAACTTACTAAACCTATCACATAGCCCTTCTCTTGCAGAGGGGCTATTTTTTTGTACGTCTCTCCAAGTTCTTTTCATACTTCTCATCTTGCCCAAAAATAATTTTCTCGATAAGATTTACATAGTTGTTGCGTTAACATCCCACTTCCGAGATATGCCAGAGGAAAAGAAATGGAAAAAAATAGCTCTACTTACCGCCCGCAAGATCAATGTCGGGTGGTGGCTACAGCTGTTAGCGACTCCCCTGCTGATCACCGCCCTGCTGATAGCATGTGCCGTGCTCATCACCCGCCGTGAGTCGGACACGATCTCATGGCTCGGCCTGATCGCCGGATCCGCAGGAGCACTTGCCATCACCGCCGCCGCTTGCTGGCTCGCCGCACGCTCACAATTTGAATCAGTAAAACAATCCCTCGTCCGTATCGAAGCAGCGATGCGGCTGCGTAACACACTCACCGCCGCCGATCACGGTATTGCTCCCTGGCCGGAGGTTCCCCTCATTGTTAACGATGGATTACAATGGCGCTGGAAACGTCTAATTCCACCACTCGTAGGAGCCCTCCTCATCGTGCTCTGCGGATTCATCATTCCCGTAAATGCCAAATCAAATCCATCACAGGCGCAACAAGAACCCAATGCATGGAGCGAACTCGATACCAGTCTCGACCAACTCGACAACCAAGAGATCGTGCAGGAGGATTACATCGAGGAAATGCAAAAAAAACTCGAGGAGCTTCGCAAACAATCAGAAGACGACTGGTTTAGCCACTCCAGCTTGGAAGCGACAGATACCCTCAAGCAAAACCACCTGAATGAACAAGATAACCTAAAAAAAAATCTCGAACACGCCGAGCGCAGCTTAAAGACATTACAAAGCAAAGGTTCAAAAATGAATGCCGAACAAAAGCAACAGCTTCTTAATGAGTTCGATCAAGCTGTGAAAAAGATGCAACAAGGCAGCATGAAACCTAACAAGGAACTACTGGAGCAACTTCAAAAAATCGATCCAGAACAGCTCAATGAACTGACGCCAGAGCAGCTCAACCAATTACGCGAAAAAATGCGCAGACACGCGCAAGAATTGAAACCACCATGAGGCGGCGGCAATCAACCCGGCCAGGATGGCGAGGGAGAAGGAGAAAATGGTGAGGGCCAAAATGGCGAGGTCCCCGGCAGTGGCGGTATTAACCGTGGCCCTGGACATGCTCCAAACCCACTCGGGAAGTCCAAAGACGACACAGGTGCTGGCAAACATGAGGGACTCAAGTCCGATGACCAGTCGCGCTCGCTCCCAGGAGACCTACTCGAGACCAGTGATATCGAACACGATCTGGATAAAACAAAGGTCAATTCATCAACGGGCGGCACCTCATCCAGCAAAGGTAAAGGAGGAGATCGTGTCTGGAAAGACTCCCTACTCCCTAACGAAAAGAAAGCCCTAAAGAAATTTTTTGAGTAGACCTTATACTTGGTATTTGGAGTTTATAACTTAGTATTTAAAATCATATGCAATTTGCCACAGAATCTGAAATCGCTGCCGCCAGCAAACACGTCCGCTCACTCGCCACCACCCTCAACCAGGTGTTGTTTGGTCAGGAGGAACTGATCGACCTCGTCATCACCGGCTTACTGGCCCGTGGACACATTTTGTTAGAAGGTCTCCCTGGTTTAGGAAAAACAGAGCTCGTCAAAGGCCTCTCCAAGGCACTCGGGTTGGATGCCAAACGTATCCAGTTCACACCCGACCTGCTTCCTGGTGACATCACCGGTAACCCAGTGTTGCAGGAAAACGACGGCAAACGCGCCTTTGTTTTTCAACCCGGACCGCTGTTTACCAATATTCTGTTAGCTGACGAAATCAACCGCGCATCCCCAAAGACACAGTCCGCGATGTTAGAAGCAATGCAGGAACGACGCGTCACCGTGATCGGCGAAACCCACGATCTCCCTGCACCTTTTTTTGTCCTCGCCACCCAGAACCCGATCGAACTGGAAGGCACCTATCCGCTGCCAGAAGCGCAACTCGATCGTTTCATGTTCAAACTCGAGGTCAGCCGCAACAACGTCGACACACTGGAAAAAATCGTCAACAACCGCGAGCTCGGCACTGAGCCGGAAGTAAACACGATGATGGAAGCCGACCAGTTGCAGGAAACCCTCGATCTGGTTCGCCGCGTCTACCTTCCCGATGTGGTGGCGAACTACATCGCCCGCCTCGTCGATTCCACTCACCCCGGGCAATCGTCTGCCTCCAGTGGCATCAAATACGGATCAAGTCCGCGTGCCGCGCTCTCACTTGCATCCGCTGCGAAAGCACGCGCACTCATCAACGAGCGCACCCACGCCTCCTTCGAGGATGTAAAATACGTTGCCCCTGCCGTCTTACGTCACCGAATGATCCTTGATTACAATGCTCGTGTAGAGGGAAAAACGACCAACGACACCATCTTTGCATTGCTTGATGAGGTACCGTTCCAAGCGAAAGAGACACCTCGCACCATGTCCCGCCAGTAAGCTAGGCATCCTTCTCGTCATGGCACGCTTTCTACTAATTTTCACCCTACTTTTTTCCTCCCTTTACGCTCAGGAGGAACTAGTCAGGCAGGTTTACGAAACCAAGACAAACACGTGGGTACAGGTCACTTGCCTGTTAGGAAAACTTCCCGCCTACGGATATGCACCAGTCCGTGTGGAAATGAATAATGCCTCTACATCCGACCGTAATTTAACGATTAATTTCGTTTCATCAGACAACAGCTACGGTGGTTCGACGGGCAATCAAGGTGATAGTAAAATGACATCGAGCTTTTCCTTTGTGTGTAAAAAAGGTAGCCGCGAAACGGTCGATTTCCTCGTTCCTCTGGTGACTATTTTCCAATCAGGAAGCTATGGCAGTAGTAGCTCATTGAGCATGAATCTCAGCTGCTCTGGATACCCTGAGACATCTGGGGCAATGACCACCGAAGTCGACGAAAGTTGGCCTTCCGTAATAATGAGCAACACCCTCTACGTACCCAATGCCTCGTCCCTTGACGGCCAATTAAAAAGCCATACATCTGCCTCATACTCTTCCAGCAATCTCGAATTTGCCGGTGACTTTGACCCCAAAACGATGCCTACCGACTGGCGTGCCTACATCGGCCAGGACGCAATCCTCATGACCACCGATGATTGGCGCAAAATCGACCCCGGAGCACGCACCGCTATTCTAGAATGGAATCGATTCGGCGGGAAAATCATCCTCTACACCGCTAATGCATCAGACGATTTGGCAACGCTTCAAATTGATCCTACCATGGCTAAAAGAAAATCCGCTGTTCGAAGTTTTGGACACATCCAGCTGGTTGCATTACCTAGCTCAAAACGACTGGATGCAGCCGCTACCGAAATCCTCGTCAGCCACCGTGGGAAATCCAGTTACGAAACACCCCACGCCAGCCTCTTAAAAAATTACGCGGGTAGCTGGCCACTTGAAAAAAAGCTCGCCGAGAAAAATTTTAACTCCATCTTCTTCATCCTCATCCTACTTGTGTTCGGCATTCTCGTCGGCCCCGTGAATCTCTTTGTTTTTGCCAAGGCAGGCAAACGCCACAAGCTATTTATCACCACACCCATTATTTCCCTTGGGTGCAGTGCAATTCTCATTATCGTCATTATGTTCCAAGATGGTTTCGGTGGGCGCGGCCATCGGGTGCTGCTGATGGAAATACAAGCTGAGGAGAACAAGGCATACATTTTTCAGGAGCAAGTGGCACGGACCGGTGTCCTATTGGGCACTTCCTTCGAGACTTCAGAACCCACGATGATCACCCCGGTTGCACTCGCACCATCCCGCTGGTCACGTGTGGTGGTCAACAGCGAGTCGCCCAGCACCTACACCGCGGAGCTCAGTAGCAACGGTCTGAATGTAGCAGGTGATTGGTTTCAATCCCGCAGCATCCATGGCCATTTACTCAAAACCATACGCCCAACACGAGGCAGAATCGAACTGTCATCCGGGGCAGGTGCTCCCACCTTGACCTCCTCTTTTGATTTTGACCTCGATACGATCTTTTACCAAGCGAAGAATGGCTCATGGTGGATGGCAGATGCATTAGAAAAAGGTAACTCTGTAACTCTCTCACCCACCGACGAAATGGAGTTCAATACCTGGCGTGAACGTATGAAAAAATCACTCGGTAACCACAACGCCTCTCATCTGATCCGAATTTCAAAACTCCCCGGCCGGTTCTTCACTAGCACGAATAACGCCACCGCCACTGAAACCTATGGCTCGATCAAATGGCTCAGCACCACAACCATCATGACCGGACCAGTTTCCCCATAATCCCACACGTCCTGTAGGAATCATAAGACCTATGTCACCAGCAATCGTCGCCAATAATCTCTACCGCTACTTCGGCACACTCAAAGCGGTTGATGGAATTAGTTTTGAAGTGCCGCACGGCTCGGTTTGTGGGTTCGTGGGTGCCAATGGTGCGGGAAAAACAACCACGATGCGTGTATTAGCTACCCTAGATTACCCGACCATGGGGCAGGTAGAAATTTGTGGTATTAACGTGGTGAATTTTCCAGCCAAAGTTCGCTCTCTCATTGGCTGGATGCCTGACTACTTTGGCAACTACGAACACATGACCGTGCTTGAGTATCTGGACTTTTATGCACGAGCACTTGGATACGCCGGCAAGGAACGCCAGATGCGTGTGCAGGAGGTAATGGAATTTGCTGATCTTATTCCACTTGCCGACCGACTATCTAACAAACTATCTAAAGGCATGACTCAAAGGCTTTGTCTTGGTCGGTCACT
>DPWT01000173.1 GCA_003527555.1 Verrucomicrobiales bacterium
GCCCTCGTAGCACTCGACGAAGCAGAATCCACTGTAAATGCGGCGGCCGTTTGCAGAATTGGAGGCAACAGTTTTTTGTAATGCTCTGGTGCAGTGACTATTTTTGCCAGAGTAACAACTGCAGCCGTCTGCACCCACACGCTATCGTATTTAAGAAACTCAAGCAGCCTATCACGGTGTTTGGCAATCCGCTCCGGCTTGGCACGTTTCAACGCCTGGATAGCATGCCGCGCAACCCACCATGATTCGTTCGGATCGTCGATCATCGCACCGACGAGGTCATACATTTCAGGCGTGATTTTATCATCTGGAAATGCCCGACCTTTAAACATTCCTGTGAGAGTTAATAGTCCAGCCTGACGCAGTCGTGGATCTTTTGATCTGAGAAGCGGAACTACAAACTCAACCCGACCTCGCTGCACCACGGTGCTCATTGCCAAGCTACGGAAGGCGTACTCGGGATGGTAGATGTATTTCAACAGCGTGTCGTCTGTTAGATCCGGGTCGGCCATCTTAGCTAGCACAGGCACGGAAACACTGTCCTCGACCGTTTCCTTCAGCAGATCCTCCATGGTCAGCTTGCCACCGGGTATTGGCTCGGCGGATTGGAAAAGGTCGTCAGCTGCATTCCCCCACGGACGCGCGGGGAGTTTGAAATACTTCGCCCACTTGCTGCGGGGTGCTCCCCATAGTTGTAGCTTCTTGCGCGGGTAAGTGTAGGTGAGAGCGAAGTAGGTGCCCCACGCCCTACTGCTTGACGCTTCGGTTGCGGAACGGTCGTAGCGATCATCCATCCCCGCGATTCCAATGCTACCATCGTGCCGTCGCGAAAGCTCCATTACCCAGCGTCTGGTGTCGTGATAAGATCGGTATTGGGTTGGGCGTTTATCTTTCATCAACGCCACTGCTCCGTGGTGCCAAATTTCACCAATACCACCACCTGTATGCGCTGCGTGGAACCAATTGGTCGCGTAAAAACTCTTCATCGCAGAGTTGTCACGCGCCTTGGCGTAGACAGATTTTTCCCCATCGGGTAAAAGTTTGGCTGCCACAGCCATCGCGCACGCTAGCCCACCCGTCTTACCATTGTCGCGGAAGCCACCTTCAGGTGGACCATTACCATAGGAAACATTGCCGTGGCCTGAAAAGCGGTAGAACTGTTGCAGCGATTTTTTGAACATATAGTCGTCAACTTCCACTCCACACAATTGTGCCATTAGCAGGAATGTCATGCAGTTCACACCAGATGCGTGCACCTGCCCAGTTCCAGTGGAATAAGTAAATGCGGCAGGTGCTCCACGACCACTCCAGCCACCGTTGTACATATGCACCTTTAGCTCTTCCGTCATTTTTTTGATGACTGGCAGCACCGACCGATCTCCAGTTCTTAGGTAATATTCACAGAGCCCTGGGCCCTTGTAGCCCTTCTCCCAGTTCATGCCTCCGATCGTTTCAATGCCCTTCATCCACCTCTTGACCACGGCCAGATCCTTCTCCTCACCTGTGGAAAGCAGGAACATGACAGACCCCCACATCGGCTTATCTTGCTTGGCAAGAAGGTCAGCCAGTTTCCTAACAACCTTGTCGGATTTCGCACAATTTTCTGGCCATGTTTTACTGTAGGCGCCCATCACAGGGATTTTCACCAGCACATTGCCCTGGCCCTTGATTTTTAGATTGATTGCCCCATCCTTCGACTCGGCGTTGGAAATAATGTCACCAAGGATAAATCGTGGATCAATGTCTTTGAGAACAACTCCATTGATGCTCTCGATGATTTGTCCCTTCTTCAGTTTGCCTGTGGCCTCTGCTGGCGATCCCTTCTCCACGTTGCTGATCTCCATGGTCATTGCCGGACGTTTCAGATTAATGCCAATTCCGACCGGGCCAAAATTACGTACGTGCCATGATCGATTGCTATGCCTACCTGTATCATTCGGGTAAGGGTTAAACATTTTCATCCCACTCTGGTCTTTATAATACCCTTTCTGCTGAGCAACCGCGGCACTGGTAGTCAACGCCATCACAGCCACAACAATGAGCGTATTGACCATCCTTAAAAATCCTAGTTTGAGTATCTTCATGGATGACAATTAAACTATGTGTCAGGATACACAATATCAGAAAATGATCGTTTCATAATCACTCCAGATTTATTATCTGGTCGATCTACCAGCCTAACTCGACCATATCTCATCTTGCAAATAAAGTCTGTTGTGTTTGCTTTAGCTAGAATTTTTGAACCTATCCACGGCACTAGGCATGTTATACTTTTTTCTCATCATCTTTACGATCGCTAATATCTCAGCGGAAGTTCATGGCCGAGCAGTAACCGTCCAATTTATCTCTCTCCCAAAAATTGCTGATGCTGAGCCAATTGAACTATTGGTAGCTGAAGATAAATGCATCACTATCGATGCACCATGTCAGGAAATTTCCAAACCATATCGCGTCAATAAATGCAAGCAGTGGAAGGTCGGAAAATCCAAGAAAGCCGATGACGGGACCCGGAAATTTACCGTTTATGGATCGGTGAAAGCACTAGATACTCGCCATCAACTCGTAATCCTCATCCGTAAAGGTGAGACCAATGCCGAGGGGTTTGAAGTCATTGTTACTGGATGTGGCATCGCCAAATTCGGGGGTGGCTCGTTTCTGCTGGTTAATGGTTCGGACAATGATGTCGCAGCTAAACTCGGCGATGAGGAATTCACCATCGCTCCAGGCAAGCAAAGCATTGTTAAACCCGAGATCAAAAACGGAACACATACATGCCACGCCATGTTCAGCTACCGCAAAAACGATAAAATGAAGCCGTTTTTTAGCACCAATTGGCCGGTAAACAGTCATGCACGTGGCTTGGTCTGTTTCTACACTGACAGCAAGACCGGCAGCCTAAAAATGCACACGATTCGCGATTTCCTTGATTAGCACGCTGATCCATAAAGTTTTTAAATACACTCATGCCAATACTTGTGGAAATACCAATGCATCGTTTCTTGTCACTGCCGCACGTCATCATTGACATCGTCATGGTTTCAATCATCAGCGCCCCATCACAATCACCCACATTTTTAGAATCCACTCGGAAAATTTAAAGTCACATTTCGATGAGCGTTATCACCCAAGACGAACCACCAGTCATCATCGTTGGAGCTGGCCTCAGTGGCCTTACTTGTGCTCTTCGCCTTCACGAAGCCGGCATTCCCATTCAAGTAATCGAAGCCAGTGATGGGGTGGGTGGTCGTGTCCGTACTGATCGAGTTGATGGTTTTCTTCTTGATCGTGGTTTTCAAGTATATCTGAGCGCCTACCCAATGGCAGGTGAACTACTCGATCTAAAGGCTTTGCAATTGCGTAGTTTTGAGCCCGGCGCCTTAGTCTATGATGGTCGTGATCTCAATCGAGTGATGGATGTATTTCGTAAGCCTAAACATTTCATTGGTAGCCTTTTTTCATCAATCGGAAGTCTAAATGATAAAATTCGTGTTGCCTTGCTAAGATTTCAGACATTGGGCAGCTCAGCAGAGGATATCCTCACTCACGAGGACCAAGCAACAGAGGATTTTCTGAAAGACTTTGGTTTTAGCAAAAGAATGATTGATGGCTTTTTTCGATGCTTTTACGGCGGTATTTTTCTTGAAAGCGAGCTGCGCACATCGAGCCATATGTTTGAGTTTACATTTAAAATGTTCAGTCAAGGAAACGCAACTCTTCCCGCACGAGGCATGGGCAGCATTCCTTTGCAACTTGCTCGCAGACTACCAGCAGGAACCATTCGCAACAACACACCTGTCACCGCTGTGACAAGCTCATCAGTGACGCTAGCGGATGGCGGTATTCTCCAAGGAAGCCGCGTCGTCATCGCTACTCAAGCATCACAGACGCAACGATTAGTGCCAGCTTTCAGTAGTCATGCCCCTGGCTGGCGATCGGTAACCAATGTCTATTATTCGGCCGACAAATCACCGTTAGGCGAGGCTATCATTGCGCTCAATGGCAGCGATGAGGGACTGGTCAATAATGTCTGTGTCCCCTCAGATGTAAGCTCCGACTACGCTCCTAATGGCAAGTCATTAATATCGGTTTCGTTACTTGGGATTCATCGAGATGATGACATACCAGCTATAGTCAAAAAAGAACTAACGGAATGGTTCGGCAATCAGACACACAACTGGCGACACCTGAGAACTGATATAATCAAACATGCCTTACCTGAACAACTCCCACAAAACGGACGTACGCATACGCGCGGATTCCAAAAAGTAGATGGCCTGATGATCTGTGGCGATCACACAACAAGCGCTTCGATCGAAGGAGCCATCATCTCTGGAAACAAAGCAGCTGATGAACTCTTGAGATCAATACAATCAAAAAAAGATCGGCCTAAATCACAATAAAGTATTTGCGGGGTCTGATATCTTGATATCTTGCAGTGTGATTATTCATGCAGATGACGTAAATAATATGGCCAAGCTGGCAAGGGTTCAGTTTGCTACGACTTTACCCGGGCCTAAACCGATCTGCCTCGTCGGCACACGCTCCACTACTGGAATTGCTAACTTGGCTCCTTTTTCCAGCATTACGCACCTTGGATCCAACCCGCTTCTAATTGGAATGATCACGAGACCAGATGTGGTGCAACGCAACACCCTGCAAAATATCATCGATACTGAATCGTGGACACTCAATCACGTCACATCTGATACGGTGGATAGAGCACACCAATGTTCTGCTAAATATCCTGCAGATGTTTCTGAATTTGTTGCTACGGGTCTTACAGAGCACACGCACAAGGGCGTGATTGCACCATTTGTGAAAGAGTGCCCTATTCGTTATGCGCTGACGTTGGAGGGCATCATCGACATCCCCGCCAATGGCACGAAACTTATCATCGGCAGATTCCAGCTCGCTGACATACCAGAGGAGTCGTTTTCAGAGGATGGCTACATCTCCATCACAGAGTATGACTCTCTCGCATCAACGGCTCTCGATACCTATTTCACCATCACCGAACACAAACGACTCCCATACGCCAGAGCTCCTAAGTCTGATTGATCATGAATACCCCGACTGATGAACAGCGGCTTGCAGAACGGCAACGGCCGAACTCATCAGTTGTGATGAAGCAGGACTGGGCACATTTATTGTTTCTCCATTGGGAAATCGATCCTGATGTGGTCCAAAAATCACTACCACCCGGACTTAGCGTTGATACTTATGACGGCCAAGCTTTCCTCGGTATTGTGCCCTTTTTTATGCAAAAAGTTCGGCCATCTTACTGCCCCGTTATGCCATGGATTTCATGGTTTCAGGAACTAAATTTAAGAACGTATGTGCATGATGAGCAGGGCCGCCCCGGCGTCTGGTTCTACGCGCTGGACTGCAACCAGTGGCTCGCCGTAAAACTCGCCCGAACCCTTTTTAATCTGCCCTACCAGCACGCCAAAATGGAGTCTTCCATGCTCGAGGGCAACCTCAATTACACCTCTGTGCGGCGAGGGTGCGGGCATCCTCAATTTTTTAAATACCCCAACCAACTGAGCCAACCCAACAGCTCAAACATAGGCACGATCGAGTTCTTTTTGCTCGAGCGTTACCGCCTATTTAGTGCGGATAAAAATGACGTCATTTACAGCGGCTGCGTCCATCACACCCCCTACCAATTTCAAGAGGTTGATGTCACCGACTACTCCACGAGATTGTTCTCCCTCTGTGGTTTTGAAGAGCCTGATAGCCCCCCTGTTTCTTCTCTAATGGCCGAAACGGTCTCCGTTGATATTCACCCTCTCAAAAAGAACTAGCCATGTCCCACCCTGTCACCGCGGCCTATCACGGATCGCTCATTGCCGATGCTCTGGCTATGCCAGTCCACTGGTATTATAACAGAGAAGCTCTCGACCTTGACTACCCGGATCTAGGCCAGTTTTGCTCACCTCTCAAATTCCACCCTGATAGCATTTTGTGGAGATCAGAATATGACGCCCCCAACGAAAAAGGTGACATTCTCCACGATCAAGCTGTGTTTTGGGGGCAGCGTAATATTCACTATCATCAGAATCTTACTGCTGGAGAAAATACAGCCAACTTTAAGCTCGCTAGAATTCTCTACGAGCAAGTCAACACCGCAGGACGCTATTGTGAAACAGCATGGCTAGATCTCTACATCAAAAAAATGCTCACCCCAGGCTGGCACCACGACACATATCTCGAGGAGTATCATCGTGGGTTTTTCACCCGATACGCACAGGGTAAGGATACACGTAAATGCGGTATCAAGGACGAACACATCGGAGGTCTCGCAACCGTACCCGCACTGGTGGCAGCCTTGATGGGCTCGGAACAGAATCAGAAACTTGACCGCGAAAAAATCAGGCAGACCGTCAAAACTCACGTCACACTCACTCACCGTCACGGCAATGTTCTACGTGCCGCAGATTGCCTAACAAGACTCCTAATCGATTTATCAGATGGTATTCCTTTACGTGAAGCCGTCATGCACTCCGCAGGAGATTGGTTTTCCACCAAAAAAGCGACCGCATGGGCCCGCCAAGACGACAGGGTCGTGATAGGTAGAAAACTTAGCACCGCCTGCTATATCGACCAGGCATTCCCCGCCGCGCTCTATCTGGCGTGGAAATACCATGATGATTTTGATGCCGCCATCACAGCGAACGCAATAGTCGGCGGTGACAATTGCCACCGCGGTGCAGTAGTTGGATCACTTGTCGGGATTTCTCAACCACAAAGCCTGGCAAGGTGGACAGCACAACTTCAGCATATTGAGTAAGTTTTACTCGCCCAGTGGCCATATGCCCCATGAGGCGTGATAATACTTTGTAGAGTGGTTTGTATTATCGGTCATTTTGGATTATAGCTATAGCAATGGAAATTGTTATAGTAGTTCTTCAAGTGATTGTTGCCCTCGGACTTTTGAATGTTTGGCTGGTGCGTGCCAAAAAGCCTACACCATTTCGTGGCGGTGAGGCCAAAACAATCAGAGACGAGTTTGACGCATACGGACTACCCAGTTTCATGATGTATCTCGTAGGAGGGCTCAAAGTAATCGTCGCTATCACAATGGTTGCTGGCATCTGGCTGCATGATCTTGTGTGGCCTGCGGCAGCCGTTTTGATTTTGTTGATGATTGGCGCGTTCGCCATGCATCTGAAGGTGAAAGATCCGTGGATAAAGTCGGTTCCCTCCTTACTTATGCTTGCGATGGCAATTGCTATCGCTGTCTTGAGATAATTGCTCAAACTTCAGAGTCTGCAGCGATTAGTAGCCAACAAACAAAATATAAGCATTTAACAGCATGTATGCGAATGCGGGGAGCGTTTGCACGAATGTGTCTTTGATTTTAATACGTAAAATCACGCCGCAAAGCATCAACAACGCGAGTCCAGCCGCCGAAAACTGACCAATCCATGGGGCATAGAACCCACCAATTAAGCCAATTGCACCCAGAATCTGCAGGGTGCCCACCAAACTACGTAATTTCGATAATCCGTAGCGGTCGTATTCATTGCGCATGGCAAGCAGAGCAAAACACCCAACTCCAAAAAGAAGGAAGGAAACCGATGAAATCCAGATGAAAGTTAAGTTGATGATTTATATTCGCATCGCTGACATTGCATCTCAACCTATAATCTAAGCCAAAACATAAAAAATTTCACCGCTCCATCGTCGATGTTGACTCAATGAGATGTGATCGCGTGCTTTTTAAGGTCATCAATATCAACAAATTCGAGTGCTGTCACGGAGGTGGCAGCAAGATTGACCTTTGGCGCACAACTGTGGTCGTGGGCCTCTTTCCAGCGCTGCACACACAGGCACCATGAGTCGCCAGGCTTTAAGCCTGGAAAAGAAAATTCAGGATGAGGTGTAATGAGATCGTTCCCCTGCAAACGACTAAAATTGAGAAAGTCTTCAGTAACCACAGCGCAAACACAATGTAAGCCATGGTCACCACCACCGGTTCGGCAGCAGCCATCGCGGAAAAATCCGGTCATTGGATCGGTGGAACAGACGGTAAGTTCTTCGCCTAAGACGTTAAGGTTGGGCATCGCTTAATAGTAAGCCGTGTTAGCAATTTGACAAGCGGACAGATCGTGATGGCACGAGCTTGGATTACTTGTTCTCAATAATCCTAATGTTGCGGAATGAGATGCTCATGTCTTTCCCTGCGTGGAGCTGAAGGCCGAGAGGCCCTCTAGCAATAGCGGTTTCAGAAGTGTAGGTGATACCCTCGACATCATTGAGCCAAGTTTTGTAGGTGCTGCCAGTGACAGTAATTCTCAGGGTGTTCCAGCCAGCGGGTTTTACTGCCGCGATGGCGGCTTTGCTTTCAGTGGGGTAACCTTTTCCGGGGATATATGGTGCTGCGGTAAGGTCGCGCTTGAGTGATCCGGAAATACCGATTTGGATTTGGTCTTTAGGGCACTTGAGCATGACTCCCGAGTCGATAGTGCCCTTGCCGAGTTTATATTCGAGGATAAGGGTAAAGTCTGTAAACTCTTGTTTTGTCCAGAGAAGAGAGCCTGCTTTCTTAGGATCAGACTGGCAGTGGATGGTGCCGTCTTTTACAGTCCAGTGAATGGCTTTGCTTTTAGAAGCCACACGCCATTGGTCGAGGTTTTTGCCATTGAAGAGCGATTCCCCGGCAAGTGATGGTGTCTGAGTGAGAAGAACAAACGCAGTAAGGAATGACAAAAATTTCATAGTTAAATTTAGCAGTCGGGGCGATTAAACGCCAGGAAGATAGGTGGCATTACCTGTATGAAGTAACCACTAAGAAAACAACACCTTGCGGGCCTTGCCGCGATTGGCGAGCTTGAAGGGGCGGCCATTGGGCGATTTCTCCTCAAGATTAGGATCGATGACAAGCCGCCAAGCGATAGTTGCGTTGAAGTCGGTAACATCCAAGATATCTTTCTCCGCCTTCTTGCCGTCTTTGCTGGTGCTGCCGTAGATCTCGCCGGCCTTAACACCGGCTCCCGCCATGAGGCAGGTGAAGCCGTCGGG
>DPWT01000138.1 GCA_003527555.1 Verrucomicrobiales bacterium
TCCCGCCATGAGGCAGGTGAAACCGTCAGGATGGTGGTCACGTCCTTTGTTAGGGTTGACGAGTGGCTTACGCCCGAACTCGGTTGAAACCACCACGAGGGTTGAATCCAGCAATCCTTTCTGGCTCAGATGCTCAAGCAGTGATGCCAGACCCTTATCCAGTCGGCTCGCGTTCTGTGGGAATTTATCATAAAGCGCATCATGATAATCCCATCCGCCTAGGTTGACTTTTACATAGCGCACACCGCGTTCGACCAAGCGCCCTGCCAGCAGGCAGCTCCGGCTAAATTCCTGATCGTCGTAGAGCTTGACTATTTTCTCGCTTTCCTTTTTTAGCTCGAAGGCATCGATGTCCTTTGAGTTCATAAATTTCAGCGCCCCTTTGTAGCTATCCTGATAGGATTGCGTATCTTTGGTGCCGTGATCTTTGTCGAAGCCCTTGTTCAAGGACGCCAATATATCCAGTCGTTGATCCAGTGTCTCTGCACTGACCGCCTTATGTCTATTCGCAAAATCGATACCAGCATTCGGGTTTCTAACTGGCAGCGCGGCCCATTGTCCCGACAGAAATCCTGCGGTTCCGGCACGCCCTTTGCCAATACTGACAAAATTTGGCAGACTATCCTGATCACGTGTTAGAGACTTGTTGATCCAAGCACCAAGCTCAGGGTGCGTCACAGACGATCGTGGGTTGTAACTCGTCAGCATCTTGTAAATCCCTGCCGGGTGAGCACCCTGATTGGTTTGCATTGCGTTGATCACCAGCAGCTTGTCCATCTGTTTTGCCAGCGTCGGGAAGTAGTTGCTCACGCGGATGCCATCGACATTACTTTTGAGAATCGCCGATTTCCCCAGCACATCCTTATCCACTTCCACGTTGAAGCTATCGTATTGGCTCAGGCCACCACTCAAAAAGATATTGATGACTGACTTCGCCTTGCTCCCGGGTGCGAGTGCTACTGCGGGCGCTGCATTGAGAAACGGAATAGACATTCCGCTCATACCGACACTGTAAATAAATTCCCTGCGGTTCATGGTTTTATCTGACAAATTTGAATTCGTTGGAGTTGAGAAGCGCCCACATGATGTCCGCCTGCTTGTGTTTGAAGAGTGCGCGCTCTGAGGGTTTTGGTAATCGACCGAGCACCGCCTTCCAGATCATTTCCATACGTTTGGCTCGGTCTGTTTCATGGCGGATTTTTTGATTTAGATAGGCTGTGGGGTTACGTATGACGTGCCCTTCAAGATGACCATTCATGAGATACAATATCTGTGGGATGTCTGGCTGGGTATTGGCGCTATCGATCAAGTCACGAGTTGATTGCCCCAGCAGAATTGAGGCCAGATACTGACCGTCATTGTGGGTGTATGCGGATGCACGCCATAAGGATTTCGGCCCTAAATCTCGATTGCGCTCTTTCGCTTCCTTTTCCTCTCGCCTCTGAAACTTTGCCCGCCCCGGTCCCGCGATCGAGTAATCAACAAAATCTTTCACCGTCATATTTCGTGACTTTTCGTAAAAGTGCGTGAAACCGTCCCAGCGGAACTTTGTCGCAACCGATGCGTCCGGATCCTTGGTACGCAAACTGAGGATTGAATCGACAATCACCTCGGCAGGCAGTCGGCGCACAATTGGCCCATCTAACACATAAGCTGGTGGCGTTGCCTTCAATGCCAGTGACTTGCTCTGGTAGGCCCGGCTGTTGAACAGCACGGTCAAAAACGCTTTGATGTCGTAGTCGGTCACCTTCATGATCTCAACCAGTTTCTCCGTCAGTTCCGGATGGTCACCCGTCGAGTCCAAGTCCAAGCCACCAATCGGGCCAACTAACTCTGTTCCCATGACTCGGTGCCACAGGCGGTTCACCGTCGCTTTGGTAAACATGGGGTTTTCCCGAGACGTCATCCAGTTAGCCAGAGATTTACGAGAATTGATCTGCGGACCGAACTGTTTATTATTAAGCTTCTCAACCTTGCCCTTCGGCATCTTGTAATGGATCACCGGCATGCTGCCAAAAAGCACGTCGGCCTCCATCACCTCATGTGGTTTGCCGTCATTATACTCGTAGTCATGAGGCAGTCGGGAGTAACCGGTTCCATTGCCATAGATCGAGGCGTGCTTCACCCGCAGTGACTCACGGAAGACAATCCATTCATCGAAACTCTTGTTTTTCAGGATTTTCCGGTCTTTGGCAAATTTTTCCTTCTCGTCAGCGGGTAACGGATCCACCCGCAGATAGGTCTTGGAGGTGAATGCCGCCAGCTTGTAAAAATCGAGTTGTGTCCAGTCGTCAAACGGATGGTCGTGGCACTGCGCACACTCGATACTCATTCCCAGGAAGGTCTTCACTGAGTTCGCTAGGTGATCCAGCGCCATCGGCTCGCGCGCGTAAAATCCTGTCGCGCCATTGCCCGGCTTGTAGAGATTGCCGTTAGCATTAACCAATTCATATACGATTTTGTTGTATGGCTTGTTAGTGCGGACCGCTTCCTTCACCCATTCCGAGTAATTCCCCGGATGGTGCAGTTTGTCGCCGACGTATTTTACCCGCAGCAGATCCGCCCAGTAATTATACCAGTGGCTATTGTAACCTTTCGAGTTTAAGAGGTTATCAATCAACCGAGCGCGTTTATCCACCCGCTTATCAGCGATAAATTGATCCAGCTCATCAAGCGTCGGGATGCGACCAATAGCATCGAGGTAAAGTCGGCGGCAAAACGTGTAGTCATCGATCTTAGGACGTGCATCTTGACCTAGTTTTTTAAGTTCCGCTGCCATTATCTGGTCTACCTCAGGTGCATGCGCCCGCGGATCTGCAACTGCAGATGTAGTCACCGACAGGATGAGCAAAAAAATGATGAATGGTATTTTCATGAAGTTGGGATGATTTGGCCTTTTTACAGACAATGCAACTGTATGAATCACCTGAAACAGGAATACACTGACTTGTCCCCAGCTTATACGTTGCGTCGACAGTATTTTTTCAAAGTATCTTGTTAAGAATCGTTTGCCTTGGTATCCCACTTCCACATGAAAATTTCTATGTTAGTCAGTCTTATGACTGCATTTTCTATGATGATTGGTAACGCTGGGGAGCTAGTTGAGGTGCATCAAGACCACACACTCGATCATATTACCTTTGGATCCTACCTAAAAAATCCAAGCGGGGGCGCCATCATGGATCAGGTGGCAAAACTTCAACCTGATCTATTCGTCTGGCTCGGCGACAATATCTACGTAGATACCAACGACCGCACTGAGCGCTTCGATAAGCTCTACACCAAACTGGGCAACAACCCTTATTTCAAAAAGCTCCAGAGCACATGCCCCAATCTTGCCATCTGGGACGATCACGACTACGGCAACAATAACCGGGATCGATCATATCCACTGAAGTCCGAAGCCAAAAAAGCCTTTGCCAAGTTTTGGCAAATTCCGGGTAGCTCGCCTATATGGAAAAGGGATGGGATTTATCGCGCCCATGAATACGGCCCTGCCGATAAAAGAGTGCAGATTATTTTGTTAGATGGTCGATGGAATCTCGATAAACAAAACACCACCGAGAAAGATAGCTACCTCGGGGCCGAGCAATGGGCGTGGTTAGAAAAAATTCTCATGCGCCCAGCGAAAGTGCGCGTGATTTGCTCAGGTGTTCAGGTGGTCAAAATCAATACGATGCACAACGGCTGGGAGATGTGGGGGCGACACCCCGTAGAACGGACGAGGCTTTTCGAACTCATCACGCGTCACAAAATAAATGGCGTAGTCTTTATTAGTGG
>DPWT01000172.1 GCA_003527555.1 Verrucomicrobiales bacterium
ACCGTCCCGTGATATCCAGTAGCCCAGGTACTCTAGTTCGTGGGCTGCAAAACAGGATTTAGAGGCGTTTATTTTAAGGCCTGCTTCTTCTAGTTTTTCTAGAACCCTGTCTAAATGAATTAAATGATCGTTAAATGATCCTTTGGTTATTACCAGTGAACAACATTATTTAGTTGTTAAGACCTACAACCTAACGACAACAAACACTTTCTAGGATAGGGCGTTCCCTATCCACCTCTAAACCCTAGGGGAGGTACAGTGGGGAATGCCGTCCGCACTAGGTACAGAGGATGTGAACCACAAGGTCCTTCCTCTGCATCGTTAGTTTGATCTGAACCGTTTTTTGCTATCAATTAAATTACTCAACAAATTACCGAACAATAAGCTGCGGCTTCGCCAACGTTTTGACGCGTGCACTATGGCGGCAAAAAAAGCAGAAAACTGAGACGTGTCCTGCCTCCATCTAGTAGCTGCCCGGCAGAGGGCTGCGAAAATGCCAAACCCAAGCTGATGCCCGCTGGGTAGTATCTCAAAACGTCGCCACCTGGTAGCGCGGCGCTGGATTGCAAGGGTGACCGCGGAAGGGTGCCGGCCGCATTGGCTGGTGTGATCGATCGTCAAATGTTGCTCCTCTGGGGCAAACATTGGCGCATTTTCGTGTCTCGCTTTTTCTTGTCTCTGCTTGTTCAACAGGGCCGAAACGGGTAGGGTTTCATGCACCCACACTTCGAGGTTGATTGGGACAGCCGCCATGAGGAGGCCAATGGAGAGTGCAGTGTGCCTGGTGGCCGCCGCGGTTTTCAAAACCGTTGAGAGGCTGTTATGGTCTCTGGTTGGTTCAATTCCTTCCCTCTCCGCCATTTTACTGGCTTAGCTCTCAATTTACTGGCTTAGCTCTCAATTGTACTAGATTGCCCATGAAGTCGCAGGCTAAAAATATTCCTAGCCATCAAGCTTGATCTTAGCAATTTCTTCCATAATTCGATCGGAAATCTTTTGATAACCGTCTCTTCCCTTAGCCATGAGTTCATCAGCAGTGAATGTAATTGGCTCACCCACAACCACAGTGATAGGACAGAAATTGACTTTTCCAGATCCACGGGGCAAAGCATCACGTGCACCAAATATTCGAATGGGTTGCACCACACACTTACTTTTAGCAACGATCAATCCCGTGCCAGCTTCCGCTGGCTGAAGATTACCATCAAGAGTTCGTGATCCTTCAGGAAAGACAATCACCTGATTTCCCTTCTTAAGTAGTTTGATAATGGTTTTTAGGCTCGTCATATCTGGCCTATCTTGATCGACGGGAATTGAATTAAGGCGAGGATACAGCCACGCACCCAATCCGCGGAACAGTGTCTTGCGAGCAAGGTAATAAACAGCATCATCGTAAGCCACACCAACAAGGGGTGGATCAAGGTAACTTTCGTGATTTGAGGCAATTAATACGGGCCCATCAGTAACGAGTTTATCCTTACCAACGACTCTGTATCCAAAAAATGCCACCGCGGCTTTCTTGAATAATGTGTAGCAAAACCAATAGATCGTTTTCATGATATGCTCAGCCCCTGTTCTCTCAATGTGATTAGTGCAGCTTCAACCACCTCATCAATACTCATCTCCGAGCTATCAATCACAACCGCACCATGGGCAACAATGAGTGGAGATGCCTTGCGCTTGCTATCCTCGGCATCACGCTTGCTTACCACATCTGCGAGCCCTTCAGCGGACCGGCGCGCCATTCTAACTTCTTCCGAGGCATCAATGTAAAGCTTGTAGGGTGTATCGGGAAATACAACCGACCCTATGTCACGACCCTCCATAACTAAGCTTCCGAGAGTGAGGTATTCACGTTGTTTTGCGACCAATAACACTCGGACTTCAGAAATAGCTGCGACTGCAGAAACAAGCAGATTTACTGCATCTTCTCGCAGTGCCTCACCGGGATCTACTCCATCGATCACAATCGTAGATCCACCATCGTGGACACCACATGCTAAATCAATTTCATCAAGCATCGCCACGACAGCATCTGGATCATGCACATCCACATCTCTCTGGATTGTAGCCCAAGCAATTGCACGATACATGGCACCTGTGTTGATCATGATCAACCCAAGTCGCTGGGCGAGCTGTCGTGCGACAGTGCTTTTTCCTGATGCTGCAGGACCATCAATAGCAATGGCAAAGTTTTTGTTAACAGACATATTGTATAACTGGACTATGTGAGTGATTTTCCATTTCTGATTAATTCAAGGTGGTCGACGAATCCGGGATAAGACGTGTTAATACAATCGGTATTCTCAATCACTGTTTCTCCCCGGGCAAATAATCCGGCGACAGCAAATGCCATAGCAATACGATGATCGCCAAAACTATCAAGCTGAGCACCATGTAATGGTTTTCCTCCTTGGATCTCCATTCCGTCATCGAATTCCTCTACATCAGCACCCATTGCACGCAGGTTTTCACACACCGTCGAGATTCGGTCGCTTTCTTTAACGCGAAGCTCTGATGCATTACGAATGATCATCTTGCCTTGCGATAGCGCTCCGGCAACCGCAAGTATGGGAACTTCATCAATCAAGTTTGGTACTTCCTCCGGTTTAATCTCAGTCCCATGTATCGCTTTCCCTGCAACCTCAAGGTTGCCAAACGGCTCACCAAATTCTTCTGAAACAATCACATCTTTGATCTGAGCCCCCATGCGAACAAGCACATTCAAAATGGCGGTGCGGGTAGGATTCATACCGACGTTTTCTATCGCCAAATGCGCTCCCGGAAGGACTGCGGCTGCAACTATCCAAAACGCCGCCGAAGAAATATCCCCCGGCACACAAATGTCACGCGATCCCGGAACCTGCCCACCATCAACAGAAATAGTATCACCCTCACACACCGACCGAATTTGGAAATATTCCAACATGCGTTCAGTGTGATCGCGTGTCTCAGATGGCTGAACCACCGTGGTTCTTCCGTCAGTAAAAAGACCAGCCAAAAGAATCGCACTTTTCACCTGCGCACTAGCCACAGGCATCTTGTAACTGATTGGATTGAGTTTACCACCACTGATACAAAGTGGGGCACAACCATCCTTATCTCCACTTGTCTGAATTGACGCTCCCATTTCTTTTAGCGGTTTGATTATTCGACCCATTGGGCGCGAACATAATGAAGCATCACCTGTGAGGATTGATTCGAACGGCTGTGCAGCAAGCATTCCAGCAAGCAAGCGCATTCCCGTTCCAGAGTTGCCGCAGTCTACCTCTCCCTCAGGGGCTCTGAGCTTCATGGACCGCCCATGGATGTCGATTGATGTTGGCCCGTATCCCTCTAGTGAATTTATCACCTCATGATGAGCGCCAAGCTGAGCCATCGCATTCAATGTGCAAATACAGTCCTCGCTCGGCAGAAAGTTGTCTACTCGGCAGACACCATCAGACAAACCAGCAAGAATTGCGGCACGATGGGAAATACTTTTATCTCCAGGAACCTTGATTTCAGCCCAAATATTTTTGACCGACTTTACCTTGATAGATGACATTGTGAACAATAGTTGTTTTGAAAAAAAGTTAGTTTACAGATTATCTCGGTGTTGTTTGGCATCATTAAGAAGACGCTCTAGCTGTTCTTCGCTGGAATCCTCCAGAAAGGCAAGTACATCGCGCAGGTGTCCAATAGCCTCCTCGATAGGCTCTTTGATAGCTCCTCGGTTACGCAGTAATATCTCAGCCCACATGGCAGGATGCCCAGAGGCAACCCGAGTAGTGTCGCGCAATCCATTACCTGCAAATTTCCTGTCTTCAGAGTATTTTAACCCGACAAGAGCACCAACAGATGCCAATAAATGCGGCAAATGGCTAATACGTGCCATCACGCGGTCATGCTCTTCTGATGAGGTTTGATAGCATTCGCAGCCCAGAGCTTCCCAGAAATCCCGTAATAAAGTGACTTTTTCCTCACTGTGATTGAAATCATTAGTAATCACGCAGGCAGCACCCATAAAAAGGTTGGCACGCGCTGCATGAATTCCAGCCTGCTCAGAACCTGCCATTGGATGGCTACCGATATAACATGCTCCAGCGGCTTGGGCTACCGCCTCTAGGGTATCTCGAGGTGTCAGCTTTACGCTACCAACATCGGTGATAATTATATCTTTAAGGCTCTTTATTTTTGATACAGAATCAAGTATCTGAAGCATCGCACCCACAGGCGTAGCGAGAATAATCATGTCTGCTTCTGAAACAGCATCCCCAAGATCAGTGGTTGCGTAGGTGACCCCCAATTCGTTGGCTACACGTATACTATCCTCACGCCTGCCCCATAAGACGACTGCAACACCTTGCATGCGTGATTGAGCGGCAAGCGCTATGGAACCACCCAACAATCCGCTACCCAGAACAGCTATTTTATTCATGCGCAGACATCACAGCCATGACAGGTTTAAAATGCAAGAACCGACACAAGCAATCTGCAGCATCGGTTCTCAAAAATTGAGATGATACAACAATTAATTCCTAGGGCACCCTGAATTTCTGCGTGGTGTCATTGTCTTCAGGATCACGGACTAACTTGCCTGATCCTATACCTTTAACGTCCACAATGTTGTGAGTATAGGGGTTGAAAACAAAACCCGGCTTTCCTGGAACTGCTGCAGCTGTCGGGTATTTCGATACAGGGGAGCTACTTGGATCACCCACGCGAGGAAGGTTAAGGTCGGCATTACGACCTGTCATTGGATCAGGGCTTTCATAAAGTTGACGCTGCTCTGGGTCAGTCAGAGCAGGTTGGCCCGGAGGAATCATGTTCGATGGCTGCCGGTATCCACCGTATGGCGGGTAAGGGGCGCATGCACTCATCAGTGCAACCACCGCAAGTAGAAATGTTAAGTTCTTCATGATAATTTATAGAGATTTAGGAATGATAAGTCGAATTGAGAATACTTAATTTGATTTTGGCCACGGGACAATTCCAAACAAATTTTCATCGAAAGAAATTAAACAGCCAAAAAATTAATGCCCCATCAACATCATGCCATATACGGATCAAGTCAAGCCATTGACACAAATCTGCTACGAAAATATCAACTTAATCAATCATACGCACAAAAAAGTAAAATGCTCACCTGTACGCTGTCATCCATCTATTTCAGCACTCAGTGCAAAAAAAATCATTACCCTAAGCATGTCATGACTATGATTGTGAATTTTGCTACCAATGGCTGTAGACGACAAGTGCTTGGTTACGGATTTAACATCAGATTACTCACTAATCTACCGAACATCATGCATCATACATCATGACAATCAGAGATTACATTCTTGATTGTCTCAGACAATTTCACAACATCCCCATTCAGTGCATCAAAAAAAAATTAACATGAGCCCTTATAACGATTTGGAAGCTCAAATATTATCTTACTTTGAGCAGGATAATTTATCGGATAACAGCTTCAGTAAAATCGCTCTGCTCGTTTTTGGCTTCCAATACAAAAATAATTCAGCATATCAAAACTATTGCTCAGCGATAGGCAGCACCCCAGAAACTATCAGTCACTGGAACCAAATACCGCCGCTACCAACAGACGCATTTAAATCCACCGATACAGCCATTGCCTCCTTTCCTGCTCGCCAGATAAAGCACACCTTTCTCACTTCCGGCACAACCTCAGAAGTTCGAGGTAAACATGATTTCCCCTCTCTGTCGTTGTATGAAGCATCTATTCGTTATAGATGGAAACAGCTAAAATTACCTAAAGTTGCCTGCGGAATCTTTCTTACCCCCTCGCCCGCCAGCGCACCTAATTCATCACTATCACACATGATGGGGGTGTTAGAATCTTCCATTGCCAGTGAGTCAATATGGTTACTGAAAGATAATGGAGCTCTGGATGACAGTGCATTAGTGAGGTGCGCCTCTGAAAAAGAACCACTATTCTTGTTAGGAACTGCGATTTCTTTCCTTGAGCTGTTCGATCGCCTTACGGAACCTATAAAACTGCCCAAAGCAAGTATGGTGATGGAAACAGGCGGGTATAAAGGATCTCATCGAAATCTAGAAAAAACCGAACTTTACCAACTTTTTGAAGATAAGTTAGGTTTACATGAAAACTCTATCATCAATGAATATTCTATGACCGAACTGAGTAGTCAGTTCTACACACAAGGCATTGGTGACCCGCACTATGGGCCACCATGGACGCGCACCCGAGTGATTGACCCGCGCACGGGGGTAGACTCAGCACCTGGATCACCTGGCTACCTTGTTATTTACGATCTTGCAAATCTTTACTCGGTTATGGCAATTCAAACTCAGGACATCGCAGTTGCACATAACGACGGTTCCTTTACGCTGATGGGGCGTGACCCATCAGCCCTGCCGCGTGGATGTTCTCGATCAGCCGATTCCTAATACCCATCATGACCTGCACACAAGAGAGAATCCAACTGCTTGCCGATTCTAGCAAACATCCAGCATTCGCCCAACTCGTCGGTGAGCTGTGTGAAGCCGATATATGTTCATGGCTTGTAGCGGAGTTAGGAAATGCAGACGCGCTGGATCATTTTTCACCACATGAAAACATTTACAGCAAGGCAGTTGCACCCAAACACATTTTGCACATCGTCAGCGGCAACACCCCACACGCCGCCTTCCAGAGCCTGTTCCGAGGACTGTTGTTGGGATCACACAACACCATCAAACTACCCTCCGCAGGTTTGCCAGATCTTGTTTCCTGGATAGCATCCCTGCCAGAAAAATTAAACCATCTCATCACCACGTCGAATGACCTCGACACCATCGACCTCACAACCTCCGACGCCGTGATCGCAATCGGTTCAGACAATACGATTGAGGCGGTTCAAAAACAAATCCACCCTCATCAGACATTCATTCCACACGGGCACAAACTATCGATCGGCATCGTAACTGACGCCGCGGAAGAAGCCGCAAAATTAGCGGCTCGTGATGTATCCCTATATGACCAACGAGGGTGCCTGTCACTTCATGCTGTCTATGTGGACGAATCGAGCGGGATTTCTGCAAGAAATTTTTCCCATCTCCTTGCCGAGGCCATGGCAGACTTTGCTGAGCACACACCACCTCACTCACTAACCATGTCCGAAGCCGGGGCAATTTATAACTTTCGTGAAACCACACGCTTTATGGAAGCTAATAGCTCTGAGGTTGAACTATTGGAGAGTCATGAAAACCTGAACTGGACCGTCGTTTATCAAACGTCTCCCACCCTCGAACTTTCTTGCCTAGGTCGTTGCGTTTACGTCAAGCCACTGCCAAAGAATCTTGATCATCTAGGCAACAAAACCCAGCATATATCAACTATAGCGCTGCATCCATTTAATAAAGCAGGGGCTGAAAAACTTAGCCATCTACCCGCGCACCGCATTTGCCCCTTAGGCCAGTCCCAATCACCCAGCCTATCATGGCACCAAGATGGGTTTGCCCCGCTTGCTTCCCTTGTGAAGTGGAAAGACATCGGCTAAATAACCCAAGACCTAAATCATAAAATAAACATCCTCATGTTCGACTCCCCTATCTCAGCAATCGGCACCATTATCAACTCCCCAAAGCCGAATATATATCGTATTTCACTACCAAACGGGAAAATTGCCATCGGACACGTACCCAAAGCACAACACAATTTACACAGATCACTCGTACCCGAAGTCAAGGTGATCGTTGAGCTAACTGCCTATGACTTTGAAAAAGCCAGAATTGTTGAGGTAGCCGGAGACAACAACTAGATGGAATTGCCCTCGCTCAGAGTCTGATCCATACCCATGGCGGGGTTCCCCTCTATTGCCTCACCCACTAACACAGCTGGCACACCCGCTACCGTCTGGTAAGGATGAACGTCTTGTAGCACTACACTACCAGCCCCGATCTTCGCGCACTCGCCAATTTCTACACGACCAAGGATTTTGGATCCCGCGCCAATCAACACGCCAGACCGCACAATCGGGTGACGGTCACCAGTCTGTTTACCAGTCCCTCCAAGTGTCACCTCATGCAAAATAGACACGTTATCTTCAATGATTGATGTCTCACCGATAACTACACTATTCGCATGATCTAGCATGATCGCGCAACCAATGCGCGCAGCTGGATGGATATCCACACCGAAAATCTCACTGACGATACTCTGCAAATAAAGAGCCAGTGCCTTGCGATCATTTTTCCAAAGCACATGCGCCACACGGTATGATGTGATAGCCATAAAGCCCTTGTAAAAAAGTAAAGGCTCAAGCTCGGATTGACAAGCTGGGTCACGGTCTACAATGGCCTCCATGTCGCGTGCCGCGCTTAACACCTCCCTCTCATTGCTGAGCAAAATACTGCGCAGTAATGGCTCGAGCTGATCACGCTGCATATCCTCGCGAGATAGTTTACGCGCAAGCCGTGCCGCCAAACTCTCTGCAAGGGTTGTGCGGCTAATCACCACATCTTCAAGCAGATGCCTGAGCTGGCCTTCATCTTCCGCCATTTTAACCGCTGCATCACGTATTCGTTGCCAAATCCTCTGTGCAACCTCCTCCATTTCGCGCGGTGCATGACAGAGTTTGTAATCCTTGGTACTGGCGTCTGTTGGTTGGTTGTGTTCCATTGATTTTTGTGAGAATTTCCCAGAAACTAGAATATGCATGCCGAGCAATGGTTCAGCTAGCAAGACAATATGATGGACAATCACTTACACGACTTGAAGAACTTGCGCAACTTGAAGAAGTGTCAGCCAACTTTTTAGTTCAAATCCTCAATGACCTCAAACGCGGCGGACTGATTACTAGCAGACGTGGAAAAGCAGGCGGTTATCTACTTCAAATCGCTCCACACGAGATCACCCTACTCAACATCACACGTGCCGTAGAACCAGGCATGCTCGTCCCTGAGATCTCACACAACGGGCAGTCCGGAAGGCGTGTATGTCAGGCTTGGAAACAGGTGTCTCTGTCGTTGGAAAAAGAATTACAGAGCATCAGTCTCGACTCCTTGAGCATGCAATCACCAATGTTCTACATTTAGGGCTAATTGGCTCATTACAGAACGGATAGGTTTTTCTAATCAGTAAGGAAAACCACCTCATCAAAATCTTCACTTTCAATGCCCCCCGAGAACTCAAAATTCTCAATGGGTCAATGAACAAGCCGGAAACGACCACCACCAGTAATATAGGAAAATAACCTACTGATTCTTATCAATTTTACCATACCTTGTATAAAATTGATTTTGAAAAAGTTCTTCTGGGTCATACTTCCGCTTTAGTGCAAAAAACTCTGCAGCTTGCGGGTAGGCACGATAGAACTGCTCACGGGTAGCGTGCAGCCTGTATGGCAGGTAATAGCGCCCCTCATTGCGCAGTGATGCATCAATAAGATCGCGCGTAAGTGCCTTCATCTCAAACTCGCCAATCTTGGTTTTCTTCTGCACGTATAGCATCACAAAGCAAATCATCTGCTGATCTGCATAGCACAAAAAACTATCATGATCGCGGTTTACATGTCGCACCGTGACATTAAGCAAGTTAGGCTGGTGCTTTGTTAAAATACTGCGCATCTCATCAACGAATCCGACCACCCGGTGACGAGGCACAAAGTACTCATGTAAAATATCAGTGGTGTCAGTCGTGCGATTCTCGAAAACCTCTACACTCTCATTCATTAGCTGATTGCGCGAGATAGTTTTATCAATGAGGCTGGGTTGCAGCTTAGTTTCTGCATTCCAGCGCAATTTTTTACCATAATCACTCTCTGCAGAACCACGAAATACAGCCCGGCGCAACCCAATCAAACTTGGTTCA
>DPWT01000159.1 GCA_003527555.1 Verrucomicrobiales bacterium
TCCCCTGTGAACGCAGAAGAACCAGATGCGGATTTTGTAGATATGGTTTTCCAGCTACATACCTGTAAGTTTGGCTTGCTGAAGAAAACTCTGAAAAATATAGAGTCGCTTAGTTGTGTGAATTCGCGACCCGTGGTATTCCGGATTGAGAATCTTGGTTAGTCTGAGGTGTATACCTGGACAGGACCAACGCCGGAATTACCTTGAACACTACGTAGCTTACTGACTGCTTTTTGAATCGCCTCGACAGCGGTATCCACGTCGGCGCGGGTACTAAAAATCGACAGAGAGAGTCGCAGGCTACTTTTTGCCTGTGTAGGCGAAATGGACATGGCAGTTTGAACGTGAGATGGTTGTTGTTTGCCAGTCATGCAAGCACTACCAGCAGAACATTGCACCCCATATTCATCTAACAATATTAGCAACCCAGCCGCCTCGCAGCCATCAAACGAAAGGTGGCTGGTATTTGCTGTTCTATGCTCCAATGAGCCATTCCGATTAACCCCCCTAATCTCAGCTAACAGACGATCTTCCATATGATCACGCAGGCTTGCTATTCCTGCATGATTATCATCATCTAATCTTGCCTTCATTAGTTCAGCAGCTTTGCCAAGCGCTACGATACCTGCAACATTTTCGGTACCACTTCGACGCCCACCTTCCTGTCCTCCACCTCGTAGCATCGGCTCAAATCGCATCCCCGACCTTATGTAGAGAGCACCTACCCCTTTAGGAGCATGAAACTTGTGCCCTGAAATCGATAAAAAATCTACCGGAGTTTGTTGCACATCTATGGGTGTTTTCCCCACAGCCTGAATAGCGTCTGTATGGAACGGTATACCTGCTTTACGCGCCAGAGCACTGGCTTCATCAATCGGTTGTATTACCCCAGTTTCATTATTTGCCCACATAATACTGACCATCGCAGCACCATTCAAGGCTGCTTGGTAGGCATCAAGATCAAGCCTGCCACCTGTATCCACACCAACGTGTTCGACCGTCATTCCCTCGGAGTCGACAAGCGCATCCACATAACGAAGAATAGCGCTGTGCTCGATAGCACTGGTTACAATTTTATTTGTATCCCGATTCTGATTGGCAAGAAATGCCAATGCTGCGTTATTTGATTCTGTGCCACACCCAGTCATTACGATCTCCTCAGCGGAGGCGTTTATCAGCGCTGCAACCTGCTCATGCGCGAGATCAATTGCCTCTCTGACTCTTTTTGCCGCGCGGTAACCACTTGACGGATTATGCCAGTTGTCAGTGAGGTAAGGCATCATTGCGTCAAGCACATCAGGGTGAACCTGTGTCGTGGCGTTTGAATCTAAGTAGATCATGGCTGTTGATAGCCTTGCTTGACCGTCGCTGCAAGCCGGCATCACCACCAACCCCAGCCACAGCGTACTTTATGTTTATACATACCATCTCCAACACTTAAAACCTCGACCCTGCAGCGTGTCAGTCCCTTTGCTTTAAAACCAAGTTTTTTAGCTGCACGGGGCGTAACATCTATTATTCGACAAGGGATAAATGGGCCACGATCATTAACACGCATTTTCAAAGATTTATCGTTATTTAAATTGGTCACTTTGACAACACACGGAAGTAGTAGTGTCTTATGTGCTGCAGAAATATCCCATGCCATGACTTTTCCCCCATGGCAGTATTTCCTCGTATTAGTCCAAAAAACTTACTTTCGTCATACCAAGAAGCAATTCCGTCTTCGCGGTAGTTCAGCGCCTGGTTGACTGACATGGGCTGGTAGTGTACACCGCGGATAGTGTAGCTCTGTGTTATATACCCTTTGTGATTACCACTCATATTGCAGGAAGCCAAAGTTACTGGCAAAGCCATGAGACATACATAAAATGTGAGATGCATAGATTATATCTGTGCATCATTCCTTCATTAAAAAAAAAGAAAAAGTGATTCATTTCCTATCCTTGACCTGAGCTATTCTCGAGCCTATATAGCAATCGTCTTATCTGTTTTTGACTATTTTCCCATCATATCATGACCCGCACCTCAATCGAAGCATGCGCCAAGGGCTTTGTCGTTATTTTATTCCTTCTCTTCATTTACGCAGTATTTCGCGTTTGCAGCATGATTGGTTGGCTCTAGCCTTACACTGAGTCACTGTCCCGCTGAAACCTCATTACTGTAAAATGATCAGGTTTAGCCAAATGATATAACTCAAAAAGAATGCCCCGTAGATTTTACTCTACGAGACACTTTGTTTTATTATCAAAATTAAATTACCCACCGAATGCGGTTTTTTGTGGCACGTTAATACTGTCGCCTGGGTATATTTTTGTACCCATATCTTTAGTTTTCCTTAAGTCATATACAGAGCGTTTACCGCCACGGAATAGCTCTACTCGCCGGATTGAGCCAAAAGCATTTTCTCCACCAGCAGCCGATACTGCTTGATACAACGTCATATTACGCATGTATTGCTTTGGGCCAGGACTTTTCACATATCCGCCAATCGTCACGGTCTGAGCGTCAATATTAGATTCCGCATTATCCTTGGCCGAAATAACGTTGATACGAGGACTTTGATACATTTCTGCCTCGCGATATGCTGCCTCAATTTTACGGGCTAAGGCAGAACTAGATAGCCCGCTTGCTTTAATGCCATTATCAAGCAGAGGCAGAAATACATAACCTTGCGGGCTTACGACATATTGCCCACTGATCCGAACTTGCTCAACTTGCGGCACTCCCTTGATAGTAATATTCAAGGTTGTTTTCGATGATATTGACTGAGCAGCAGTGGTGCCGCCAAGACTCATTATAGCTAGTGCACATAAGATAATTGGTAGTCGGAATAATTTCATAAGTAATAATAGGCGTGTATGAAGTCGGAAAATTAGCATAGACCACGAAGCATGTCAAAAAAATGATCAACACTAGTATAGATCCTCATCATTTCTGGCTGGCTGTGCCTGCTGTGATGGTGCTGGTGCAGCCGTGGCTGTATCTCTGGCGATTTCGTCACCTGTAGTAGGTGCATAGTATGTGTAGTAACTAGTATAATACTGGTATTGATTATCACTGCGTACATCAACGTTGTTGAGCACAACACCAATCACATGCCCCCCTACATTTTCTACCGCCTGTTTGACACGAACAAGCATATTACGAGGAAGCTTGCGATGCTGCACCACAACGATCGTTAAATCAACCTCACTGGCCAGCACAGATGCATCACTCACACCAAGAATCGGAGGTGAGTCTACAAGCACAAGATCAAAACGCTGCTTAACATCTTGGATAAGCTCTGACATCCGGCGTGAGTTCAGAATCCCTGCGGCATCAGCAGGCAGAATGCCCGAGGGCATGAAATAAAGGTTATCTACGGGTGTTTGCAGAATCACATCCTCAAGAAGTAAATCTGTAGTTAAATAGTTCGTTAAACCAACTGAGTTATTGATATCAAAAAACGTGTGAAGACGCGGACGGCGTAAGTCAGCATCTATCATCAGTGTCGTGTAACCACCTTGGGCGCAAATATAAGCAAGGTTACACAATGTGGTTGACTTACCCTCACCAGCACCACCCGAGACCACCGTAATTGAGTTATCCTCAGGATTCTTCCGGTTAAATTCTATATTGGTACGCAGAATACGGTAAGCCTCAGCATCTGGGCTCATTCCACTCTGCCTGTGAAGAACCCCTACGTCTTTCGGAATTACAGCAAGAACAGGTACTTGGAGGAATCGCTCAACATCTTCTAGACTCTTTACAGAAGTGTCGAGGTATTCGAGACAGAATGCAATACCTAGACCAAAAATCACGCCAACAACTGCACCTAATGCAAGATTTAATGGGATATTTGGGCTAACTGCAATATCGTTTATTTCTGGAATCTGATGTATGATGATGTTAGTTGGAGGAATGGCCAATTTAGTTTTCTCAATATCATACTTAATCTGCATTTGATCTTTGATTCCCTGCGCCGTTTCATAATCCTTGCGAGCAATGTTGAACTCTTGAAATGCCCGTGCCCTGTCAGTTCCCTCATCTTGCTTCTTGTCACGCACTTCACGCATTTTGTTCACACGCCCTTCAATAATACCCAGTTGGTGGGTAAGTGACTGTCTGACATTGACGGCACGCTTCTCTAACCCTTTCTTGAGCTCTTCAATACGAGTGGTACGCATTACAATATCTGGGTGCTTATTACCGAGGCCTGAAGCCTTAGCAGTCTGCAACTCAGCTTTTGCATCTTCAAACTTGTTGTAAGCCTCTCTAAATCCTACATCTGGCAGATCAGCTGCGAGTCCTGGGAGATCTTCATCAGCAACAGCCAATAGTTTATCAATCTGAAATTTGAGCTGATCACGCTCTCGTTCAGCTTCATAGAGCTGTCTTTCAGCCAACTGACGTAACTCAAGTTCCCCCCCGATGGTTTCCCCCCCTCTCTCACTCTCCACCCAAATCACACCAACTTTTTCAGCAATATCCATCAGGCGCTTTCGCAATTCAGCAACACGGTCACTCTTATTCTGGAGTTCGACTTTGACTGCCTTAAGCTGATCCTTGCGCACATTTATTTCCAAATCATATCGGCGATCCTTATAGGCTTCATATACTGCTTCTGCAATTCGCTGAGCTTCTTCTTTTTTACGATGCCTAACAGATATTTCAATCAAGTCAGTACCTCTTCTCTGAGTAGTCCTAACTATTTGTCTTAAAACATCGATCACTGTCTTTCGATCTTGCCCCCAGCTGGTCTCTAACTGGATCTTATCAATAGCCCGCCCTAAGGTTTCTGGAGCTACAATAATCTCAAACTGAGTGTTCATGAACTGCCGTGTCATTGGCGTGCCAATTCCACCCCCACGCATACCGACAGGATCTATGTCACTGATTGGCTTCACTTCTACGAGTGCCGCACTCTCATATTTCTTCGGCATCACATAGGTAATAACTGCTGCTGTTAGAAAAACCAAAAGAAATGTTAGTAAGATGACACCATAACGATTTTTAAGCACCTGCCAGTAATCTATAGCGTGAAGAGATGCTTCGTTTTGTTGACTGTTTTGCGGTTGCATACTGTGAAATTGTTTTTAGAAAATATGAGCTGATCAGTTCGTACGAGTGCCGTAAAATAGCTCTAAGAGGTTGTCTCTAAGAATCATTGAAAAGTAAATAAAAAAGCCGTCGCAACGTGTTACATTGCGACGGCTGATAATTCGAAGTATTCGAAATAAATTAAAATTCGAGACGCATGCCTAATGACGCACGGTTACGCTCGTAGGTGCGCTGGGCTGCGGATCCAGCAATGCCGCCATTGCCGTCACTGTCTGTCCAGTTGTACGAACCAGTAACGAACATCCCTTCATCAATTTTGTAGGAAAAGCCGAGATTGATGTTGATGATGTCTTGATCTAAATCAGCAATGCTAGCACCAGTTACAAATCGCCCATCTTCCATGTCCGTGATGACATAATTGATTCCGCCATGAAGAGTAAGCTGAGGCGAAACAATGTAGTCAGTATTGATACCTACACGAAGTGTGTTGTTAGTATCATAGGTAGATCCGATAAAACTTGTGCCGTAATCCTCGACACTGTATCGGCTGAAAGCTCTTACACTAAACTGATCATTGACTCGGGTGCGGATAGCAAGTTCAGCGAACGG
The DNA here is from genome assembly GCA_003527555.1 of Verrucomicrobiales bacterium. Classification (GTDB taxonomy): domain Bacteria; phylum Verrucomicrobiota; class Verrucomicrobiia; order Verrucomicrobiales; family Akkermansiaceae; genus Oceaniferula. Next base: position 5,653 of record DPWT01000159.1, read on the forward strand.
ACTGTCCCCATCGGCACCACCATTATCTGTGTCGCGCATCTGCACACCGGCTTTAGCAGCCAACACTGAATTGGCACTGAAACGGTGCTCAATACCAAGCAAGATGTAGTGATTTGTTGAATCAGAGGCAGTTCCGCTTGCATCAGTCCAGCTGTAACGATAATCAAGCGTGTAGTTAGTCTGCTCGGTAGAACGATAACGTAGCTGATTGTATAGAGTAGAGATGAAACGATCGTTGCTGGAGCTATCACTTCCATAATTAACACCACGGATGGTAAAACCCGTGTAGGTACCAAAACGCTCTGACCATCGATATCCTACAGCATTATCAGTTTGGTATAGTAAGTATTCATCAATCTGACGGTCGGTAGACAAACCATTGCTGTAGTCAGGCTCGAGCTCGTAAGATACGAAACTACGACTGGTAAAACGCAAACGTTCACTGACGCGATGCTCCCAATTGAGTGACAAGTTTGCTTGGCCAAACATGTCATCTGCACCAGATGCGGATGGAGCATCTAAGTAATAGATACCACCGACTTTGGCTAACATGTTCCATGTAGTTTGAGGTGTGATGCTGGCAAATGAAGTTCCAACATAAGCGCTTACAGATGTGACATCATCTTCAAAACCAGACGATCCTTTGATCGCTGATGGAGTTACGTTGTCATCGATGCCGAAATTGACACCTACCGTCCACTTGAGTGGTGAGTTTTCATCATCCTCTGTCTTCGGTGCGATGTCGTAGAGCCCACCAGCGTGAACACCCACAAGAGATGCTAACATTGTAGAGCCTATAAATAATTGTTTTTTCATGATTTGATTTAAAAAATAAAATTTAAGCGAAATGGAAAATATCTATTCTTATTTAGTCAGTGGATGATGGGGGCGATGTTACTGCTGGAGGCTGGCTAGCCCCCCCTCCTGCAGCTGAGCCATTACCAGGCGCAAAACCGTCAACTCCTGTATTGCCTCCACCTTGGCTGTTGTCGCCGGTATTACTACCCCCATCACTTGATTCAGCATTAGTGGCATCGTCACTATTTGCGGACGTAGATCCAGCATTAGTGGCATCGTCACTATTTGCGGACGTAGATCCAGC
>DPWT01000213.1 GCA_003527555.1 Verrucomicrobiales bacterium
GCGCTGGTAGAGCTGGCAGGAAAGGCCGGGTTTTTCTGAATCGATGTCGTGCACGTAGAACTGGAACAGCATGTGGCAGGGAGGCAGAGCCATTTTGTCGACCTTGCCAACGTTCCAAGCGGAGACCAGGTGGCGGCGTGAGTGCGGGTTGTTTTTAAGGCCGTCGATAAGTCGCTCGATTTGATCGATGACCTCTCCGTCGTCGCCTTCCCACTTGCGCCATTGCTGTCCGTAGACGGGGCCGAGTTCTCCATTTTCATCCGCCCACTCGTCCCAGATGCGCACGCCATTTTCCTTGAGGTAGGCAATGTTGGTATCGCCTTTGAGGAACCAGAGCAGCTCGTGAATGATCGAGCGCAGGTGGAGCTTTTTGGTGGTTAGACAGGGGAATCCATCGCGCAGGTCGTAGCGCGCTTGGCGGCCGAAGACTGAGATGGTGCCGGTGCCGGTGCGGTCGGTGCGGGACTCGCCATTTTCGAGCACATCGGTGAGGAGATCGAGATACTGCTGCATAGAGGGAGAGTGGAGATGGAAGATTGAAGATACAAGATAAATCAGTCGGAGGGATAACGTTCTTTTTCTTACGGAACTAGGTCGAAAATTACCCTCACGAAGTAGCGGTCGTTGGCTAGAGCTGTGTGCGGAGCCTCGAACACCTTATGCAGCCCGCCTGTCACGAGCTGAGCGTCGGGGCCGGCGCAGCGGGTTCTAGGAACAAGTCTTTCAACGGATCGGTGGATGAAATCATACCCAAATGGGCTTGCCAAACTCATGGAGAACTGCGAAATCAACTTGAGTGTCATAGGGTTTAATCATAATCGATGTGCACCCAACTCTCTCATTCTCATGCCAGCAAAGCAGGATCCACAGTCATCACAAAAAAAAGGATTTTCCGGGGGCATCAAATATCGGCTTGTTAACCTTCCTTCTCCGAAGGAAATCGATCTTGAATTTCTCAAGGAGGCCGCGAAGGGGATGCGGCCATTTCAATACGACCTGTCAGCCGAGGCTTCCGAGACAAGCCCTCGTCTCATCTCAAATCGAGCTATGGGGGTCGGGGTTGCGGTTCCTGATGACTCCGCAGCCTGTACCAAAGTTCTCGAACTCATCAAGGAACTGGGAGTCAAAAGTGTGCGGCTCGACATTACTTACTCACATGATTTGACTCGTGCGGACGAACTCGTTGATGGTCTTTGTGAGATGGATGTCGGTGTGCTTCTGCACCTGATCCAACCACTCACGGAAGCGGAAAAAATGCCGGATCCGGAAGCTCTTGACCAATGGATCCAATTTGTCCAAGAGCGCTTGGATCATTTTTCAGAACGAATCGAAGCAGTTGAAATCGGCTCCACAATCAACCGCGCCAAGTGGACGAGGTATGATCTTGATGGGTTTTTAGCAGCTTGGGAATATGCCTACAAAGAAGTGCGTGCGAGAAATCTCACTCTGGTGGGTCCCAATGTGACCGACTTCGAACCGATCTACAATGCGGGTTTGCTCGGGATGTTAGAACGACGGAATGTGCTGCCTGACATCCACTCGAATAACTTGTTTGCCGAGCGGGCGAGTGAGCCTGAAAATATTGATCACAAGGTAATCGGTCGGACATTGAAGCGTTTTCATGGATACAACCTAAAGAAAAAGATACGGCTTCTCGGTGCGATTGCCGGTCGCTACGGGATTTCACGCAACTGGTCGACGAGTGCTTTCTGGACCATTCCTCGGATCGAACGTTACAGCGATTGGCCCGAAGAGCATATGGCCGACTACCTGACCCGTTATTTTACGATTTGTTTTAGCCAACGGTATTTCGAGCGCATTTACTGGGGGCCGCTGATCAGTGCTCGCGATGGACTACTTGATGATGGTACAGGAATCATGCCCAAATCATCAGAGCTCGATATTGTGGCTCTGCATGATCACATTTCTGGGACTCCTGAAACCTGGAGAATTCGGCCGGCATTTCATGCTTTTCAAGCTATCAACTCCATTATCGGAGGAGCGCAATTTGAAGGATCCCGATGTGTAAAAGATGGTCTGGAAATTCACGAATTCTCCAAAGATGGGCAGATTATCCATATCGGGTGGACTCAAAACGGAAAATTGGCCCGTCTCAGTGACTGCTATTCTAGTGACGATTTAGAGTCTCTCTCAGAAGTCTTCACCCGGGATGGGGAACTTGATGAGGAACGGCCGGACTTCCTATCCCAATCGGCGGCTATTTTTGTCTGGAAAAAAAATCATCATCCTGTTGTGAGCAGCAGCGCATCGGTTATTCCAAATTTAGTTGCTGCGCCATTGATCGATGGCTACCGCCACTACGAGTATAAAACTGCTGATTGGCGAGGTGTCATCCGTGCCTGCTCCCGCGGTGAAGCCGATATTCTGGCTAAGAATCTTGGCCCCGAATCGATCTCTGAAAACAAAGAACAAGCGAGTCTGCGTAAAGCGCGCAATGCGGTCTGGAAGGTCACTGATCCGCGAGATCCAAGCCGTTTCCTCGTCGTCAAAAAACCGCGCCGCATGGCATGGCACAAAAAAATCCT
>DPWT01000181.1 GCA_003527555.1 Verrucomicrobiales bacterium
CAGGCTTTCAAATTCCCCCGCTCAATGTTGAATGATGGTCTCGATTTTTCTTTTTCAGGTCTTAAAACTGCCGTGCTCTATCAGCTTGAAAAACTTGACCCCAAGCAGGGCCAAGCACCTGCCGATGCTATCCCTGATCTATGCGCCTCTTTTCAACAGGCAGTGATAGAAATATTAGTTACAAAAACCATACGTGCAGCGACACAGTGCGAGGAAAAAACCATCAGCCTTTCGGGTGGTGTTTCCTGCAACAGAGCATTGCGTAATGCGATGCAGAAATCCTGCGATGAAATGGGTTATGAACTGCTGATATCGCCTCCCGAAGTTTCGACAGACAACGCTGCAATGATTGCATTTGTAGCGCTACAACGTCATCTTAGGGGTATGCAGTCGAGCTTTCACGAAGATATTAATCCAAATCTAGCACTGGTCTGAACAACAATACCAACCTTGCGTTTGATTACGAAAAAAGCTAAACCGCAATTACACACCTAACGAACTCAAATATTGTTACATATGGGAACTCCAGAAAACTCCGACACGACCAATCCCGAGGCTAAGAATCTACCAATTAAACCGAACGGCAACATGCTTACGACGTCCCTGATCGTCATCATTGTCATTCTTCTCTTTGTCATGCTTTTGGTTAGCATGAACGGCAACATACTTCGATCATCAGACACATCTGGTGATGACATAGCTGCACTCACTTCACGCAACATACAACTGCGCACTAAAACCAATGAAGCGCGAGCAAATCGTGGCCTCCCGCCACTCCCAAAGGCCCCTAACAGCGCTCTGACGATGGCAACACGTATCCAGCGCGATGCCTCATCACTTGCTGCTATGACCAGTCAGTGGCAAGAAGAACTCAAGAAAAAAGACGAACTCTTACGTGAGCGCGAGAGTGAGATTGCAGCATACACACAAAACACACAACGACTTTACGCTCAGATCAAGGAACTCAACACAAAACTTGATTTAGCATCAGGAACCTCTGAACAAATTTTGCGACTGACTAACGATCTTGAAATCGCGCGCAACAAAATCCTGGATACCAACAAGCAGCTACAAGAGCTTATCGGTAGGCCTACTAATGAGGCAGTCATTATACTACGCAAACAACTAAACGACAGCTTAGACGCCCACAGCAAACTCGAATTACAAATAGATAAACTCAAATTCGACGCCCAAAATGTCGTCAGCCAGAAAGCCTATGATGACTTGGCAGCGGAGCTCGCCCTGCTCAAACCAAAGATGCGCAAGCAACGTTATGAAATGCAACGCATGCGGACACAAATCGACCTTCCTAAACTCTTCCTCAAATCAGACAAGGACCTTCCAGCTAAGCCAGCACGCTTATTGGCTGAACTCAAGAAACTCAACGATACTGATAAGCAGGATCTGAATACAGCTTATGAGAATATTGCAACTACAATAGGAGCAAAGATCATTCACCGCCAGTCGTTCGCAAAAGGCTCCGTGCAAATCGATTTTGACCGCGAAGCCATCATTCGCGATATCATCAACAAGAGTAGTGATGATAATACCTATTTTCTGGTCGTCGGGTATGATTCCAAATCAGGAGGGAAAGAACGTGGTGAAACCCTCTGCTCACAACGAGCTACCACCCTCGCATCTATCATCAATACACTACGCAACTCCAAGCAGGAGGTGCAGGCTATCTGCTTCGGTGAAACTACGCGCTCCTCCAAGACTGACGAGGCGGCAAACCAAATCTGCGAAGTCTGGGAAATTAAGCGTTAGCCGCTTCAGCCGCCTTCACGGTATTGGAGATCAGCATGGCGATCGTCATCGGACCCACACCACCGGGCACGGGAGTGATCGCTGAGCATTTAGGCGCCACGGCATCGTAATCGACATCACCAACGATTCTGTAGCCTCGCTTGGCGCTGTCGTCATCCACTCGGTTGATTCCCACATCAATAACGGCGGCACCCTCCTTAACCATATCTGCGGTGACAAAGCCTGGGCGCCCGATAGCGGCGACGATTATGTCTGCGCGACGGCACACATCAGCAAGCTCCTTGGTTCGCGAATGAGCCACAGTTACGGTAGCATTGCCTTCTTTACTCATTAGAAGGAGTGCCATGGGTTTCCCCACAATCATGCTACGACCAAGCACGACCGCTTCAGCACCAGATGTCTCGACCCCTGCCTCCTTAAGCAGTCGCATACATCCAGCCGGAGTGCAGGGCACAAACCCGGAACTATCTTCGAGTGCAAGCTTCGCAACGTTTTCCGGATGAAATCCATCCACGTCCTTTGCCGGATCAATCGCTCTCACAATAGCATCCTCATCGATTTGTGGCGGTGGTGGCGATTGCACAAGAATACCATGAATTTGGTCGTCTGCATTCAACTCCTTCACCACGGTAAGCACATCCTCTTGAGTGGCATCCACTGGCAATTCAATCTTACGTGAATGCAGTCCAAGTTCAGCGCACTTGCGCACCTTAGAGCCAACGTAAACCTTGGACGCAGGATCCTCACCAACAAGAACCACAGCAAGCCCCGGAATCACACCCTGATTTTTCAGCCTCTCGATTTGCTGACCACATTCAGCTAAAACTTTTTCGGCTACTGCCTTACCATCGATTATTTTGCTCATAAATACATTTATTTGTTAGAGGTGTCATCGACACCCTTTCTGAGGGCATCCTCAACTTTTTTACGATAAGTTTCAAAATCATTTTTGTCTATTTTTGAAGGTACATGAATTGCATCGCTAATATTGATGACTACTTTGCTAAAGGGCTTGGGAATATGAAACCTATCCCAACTTTTTAGTCGCCAGCTAGACGAGTGGTAAAATCTAACTGGAACAATTGGCGCGCCAGACGACTGCGCTAGCTTCACCACACCAGGTTGCAGGTGATAGCGCGGACCACGGGGGCCATCGGGAGTAATAAATAAGTGCTCCCCTGCCGCGAGAGCTTTTTTGAGAGCTATGAGTGCTGCCACTCCCCGACGCGAACTGGATCCCCTTACTGTCTTAACCCCAAAACTCGTTACCATCGACTCTATGATGGCTCCATCACGGCTCGCACTGGCAAGCGCAGTGGCGGGTGCAGTGCCACTGAATTGCTTCTTGGTTAAAGGAGCACAAAACAAGCAATTATGCCAAAAAATCCAAATTATAGGAACGCCGGGTCTTGCCTTCATTTTTTGGCCCGCTAAATCCTGCAATTCATAACGCAGAGTACACCCCACCAAACGCATGAGAAAGGCAACTATTTTACCACCTAACCACTGCCTCCAAGCACCTCTTATTTCTGATCGGTCATTCATCGTATTGCACACTGAATATAACCTCGCGTGTAGATTTTTTCATATCAATCATTAGGTTCATGGTGCTGTCGGCAGCAGCACCTGAAGTATGAACATATTTTAATAAAAATCACGTTCATGAATTCTTTCTTGTTTATTGACACAGTAACTCGATTTGACAAGCCCACGTGTAGAATACCTGACTCAGGAGATACCTAAAATTTTACTACAGGCCAGAGCGCAAATAGCCAGCAGCGCAAGTCCCGCTGCAGCACCCACTACTTTGTCTTTGCCCATGACACGCGGTCGCCTAGCAGTGAAAGATGGCGGAAATACCAACCACGCATACATCATGCCCGCAAGCAAGCCTCCTGCATGGGCGGCATTATCAATGAAACTCATACCGAGAAATCCCATGACCGCCATGAGAGCAACACCTGCAAATAAACGACGGCGAACGGAACGTGGAACCAACCTACGATGCAGCCCCTCGTATATAATCAGGAACCCCAACAATCCCATCAGCCCGCCAGATGCACCAACGGCAGGATCAGCTGGCAAAAGCTTTGCGCTGGCAATCCCTCCAACCCACATCGCAGATACAAATACAATCAACATGTGTGGCCAACGTGCCAGTGCCTCAGTCCGCCTGCCTAGATAAAGAATCCCCACTGCATTCATTAAAAAATGGATTGGGTTACCATGTAGCACACCACCAGTGAGGACACGCCACCATGCATGGGCATCATCGATATTAGGGAGTTTAATACCCTCTTTTTTTAACTGTCCAGCTTGCTGAATGGATGTAGAAATACCGCCAGATCCTCGATCGATGTATAGCTGCACAAGACCCACTGCCAACAGACACGCCAGCAAAACCCAAGTTACCGGTATCGATTGGCGACGCAGCCATACATCAAATCGTGCATCTGGAATCTCATCCTGAATACTTGATACATCTAATCTAGCTAGGGATCGTCGTAGTTTCCAACCTTCATAGAAAGGCAGAAGTCCAAAGATAAAAAAGAGCAATGCAGCCAGCCCCGTAAGTTGATTGGTGTAAAAGGACTCAATAGTTTTAGCGCCGTTACTCCAAACCGCATAAAGCGTGTAAATGAGCATTGAGCCAAAAACTAACCCCATACGAATACCATCGCTGATGTCTCGCTCAGCAAATTTTTTCCGGCGATTTAAAATCACCTTATTGAGCGCCGGCACTTCTTCAGTCACCTGCATGCGCTCAGAATCAGGCGTCCACACAAGATCAACAGACTCACGAGATTTGCCGATCTTTTCGGCAAGATCATTCACACATGAAGCGGTGGAGGTAACACCTTTACTATCTATAAATCCAAAATCTGACTCGCCCGCCTCAACCGGCTTTTCAGGCATACCAGTAAATAGCGCCCACTCTGGTTGATCATCGGCCGCATGAACCGAACCCTCAGAGTTAGATGAGCCATTCACGGGGTAACTACTGGCCGTCGCCAGATACAGGAGCCTTCACGGGCTCTTCCTGGGTGGGTTTATCACCACTGAGAGGAGCTGGCTTTTCTGGCTCAGTTGGCTTTTCTGGCTCAGTTGGCTTTTCTAATGGTGTAGCCGGAATCACCGGCACGTTAACCTCTGGCTTTTTGCCATCAAGGCTGTCACTGGCTGGCTTTTCAGCTTCTTCCTGTGTTTGCTTGTCGTCTTCAGCCATGCTTGGATCACTGGACTGTTGCTTACCAATCAATATGGCGAGCACCAGAGTGATCACGAAAAACAGTGTTCCGAGATACACGGTTCCCTTCTGCAGCACGTTCGTTGTTTGGGCGCCAAAGGCTTGGTCGGTGAGGCCGCCACCAAAGGCAGCGCCTAGCCCCTCTTGCTTGGGACGTTGCATTAGCACAACGAGGGCAAGTAAAAGGCAGACGATCACGTGGATCACCAAAAGGAGATTGATTGAGATATTGAGCCAGTCGGCAGCTAAGATCGGTGTCATGAGCGCGGAAATATGGTGAAGTGCTAGTCGCTTGTAAAGACGCGATTTGTCTGATTTAGGGTTCTTTTTCTGTCAAGAAAATCAGCTCGTGCGGCGAATGATCTCATTGCTATCGTTACAGACCACCTTTTTAGGTAAAATGGGATTCGATGAAATAGCAAATGCCATAATGGTTATGCGCTCCCCCGCCTTTATCACGTGGGCGGCTCCGCCATTCATAATGATCTTGCCCGTGCCTGCCTCACCCGCCTGGGCATATGTTTCTAGTCGCCCCCCCTTAGATGCCGATGTTACCAGAACTCGCTCCCCCTCCCATAGCCCGGCTGCCTCCATGAGATCTGAGGGGATTTCGATACTACCTTCGTATTCCACGTCAGCTACAGTGACGCAGGCGCGATGAATTTTTGATTTTAAGAGCACATGCTGCATGCGCGCAAGCAAGCGTCATACGGCCACAAGGTCAAATTTCAAATTTACAAATTGCAATTATTTGTTTTCCCCGTAGCTTCCCGCCTCATGCTCAAGGCAGGAATTGTAGGTCTCCCAAATGTCGGAAAATCGACACTCTTCAACGCAGTCACTCGCACTCGCAATGCAGAGGCAGCTAATTATCCATTCTGCACCATTGATCCAAACGTAGGAGTAGTCACTGTTCCCGATGACAGATTGAATATTCTGGGGGAAATCAGCAAAACGCAGAAAATCATCCCCGCAGCCATCGAGTTCGTCGATATAGCAGGACTTGTCGAAGGCGCGTCAGAGGGAGCTGGACTGGGTAACAAATTCCTTGCAAACATTCGCGAGGTAGATGCTATCGTGCAGGTAGTTCGTTGTTTTAACAACGACGATATCATCCACGAACTCGGCAGCGTCGATCCCATTCGTGATATTGAGATAATTAACTCCGAGCTAATTCTCGCCGACATGGCCGCCATGGAAAAGCGAAGACTTTCCAGGATTAAAAAAGCCAAAAGCGGCGACAAAGAATCCAAGAAAGAAGTCGAATTGATCGACAAGATCCTACCTCACCTCGATACCGGCAAACCCGCTCTCACCCTAGAACTGACCGATGACGAGCGAATTACTCTACACGATTTTTTCCTACTGTCCTCAAAGCGTACCATCTTTGCCTGCAATGTCGCTGAAGATGAGCTTGCAGACGCCCAGAAAGACCCTGACAGCCATGCCATGGTTACCAAGGTCCGCGAATACGCTGCTGCATCTCACGATGCTGAGGCAATCGTCATTTCAGCCCGTATTGAAGAGGAGCTCGTCGAACTAGACCCCGATGAAGCCATCGAATTTCTTGCAGACATGGGGATTTCTGACTCAGGTGTCTCCACACTGATCCGTGCCGTTTATCACCTCCTTGGTCTGCGCACCTATATCACGAGCGGCGAAAAAGAAACCCGCGCATGGACTATCCGCCACGGCGACAAGGCCCCCGCGGCGGCAGGAGTCATCCACGGGGACTTTGAGCGTGGGTTCATTGCTGCAGAGGTAGTCGCATACGATGACCTTGTCACAGCAGGCTCTAAAACGGCTGCCCGTGAAGCCGGCAAGTTGCGCATTGAGGGCAAAGAATACGAAGTCAAAGATGGCGATGTGGTAGAATTCCGCTTCAATGTCTGATTCATACTCTGCCAATCACCCAGCAAACTCTTATCAATTCATACAGCTTTGGCTGTGTGGCCGATATTTTTTTGAAATCATTGTTTAATGATATCACTCAAAAAGTTGTATTTTATTCGATTTCGCCATAAATCCAACCTATATATGGGAGTTTATTGGATCAGTCATAGCACTGCAATCTATGTTCCGACGCAAACGGAACAAAATTGATACGACTCAAATTGGAGGTATCATTAAGAAACCCTTACTAAACGAGCTACTACGTTTAATTGTAGATTCAAAATACTTATACGCTCTAACATTTTTTTAAAATAAAACAAAGGAGGGCTTGTTATTTTAAAATAACTTTCGTTTGGCTCGTGCCTAAAGTTTAAATTTGAATGCCTGAAGCACGATCACCTCTACGAAACGATCTAATATCCGCCGAGTAAGATGCGCGTTCGTCTGCAAATAGATAGCGATGATAACAACCCTGAACTGGGGCAGCCAACCACGGTTGCCAATTTGAACTTTGACGCGAATCATAGCCGTTATTGAGAACAACCCACTCATAGACAACAGATTAATGCTTCAGTTTATCTGAAAACCAGATCACCTGCGTTTGATCAGCATGACGCTGACGGCAATAGCCCCCCCCCTATCCACTTGACGCCCCTCAGGGTTTTATACTTGTGCCATATGAAATATTTTTGTATATACATTGCAAATTTATTATCTGCATCTGTTTTTCAAAAAAATCCTTGATCTGTCTGAAATATTTGTCAAACTGAACTATACGCAACCGTCATACTTCTGTGACTTCCCCTTACACATCCCAAAAATCAACAATGCGAATCACTCTGCATTTGTCGATTGGCCTGTACATCCTCTACTCAACGACATGGGCCAGTCACATACCGTTAGGTGATGAATTCGACGTGGATGCACGTGCTGTTAGTATCCACAAGCATTTCATTGCTAATCGCCGATCCGCTATTGCTGATATCGTCTGCCCCTTCCAAGCACCACCCAAAGCTCGAGTCATGGTGGAGCGGCCAGACCCATGGAAAACGTTTGGACACAAATGGCGCCGAGGCATTACAGCCACAGTATTCTGGATAGGTGAGGAATCGAGCGAACGCAACCCAACTTCTAACAAGAAAAGTGCATGGGACACCAATTGGCAGACCAACTTCGGCGGTGTCGATCACCCGGGAAAACGTAAGGGTTATCGCCCTGCAACATTTACGCCCAAGCTCAACCCTTTCTACATAGCCCTCCCCTACAATGACATCTCACCCAGTGGCAGCCACCGCACGGAGGCTCCTGATGTTATTCCGTGGTATTGGCGAGCCCACAAAGGCTCATCTCGGACATCTGTCTGCAAAGATCGCTGGGTAGCCATTCACTACCGAGGTAAAATTTGTTATGCTCAGTGGGAGGACTGCGGACCATTTAATACAGACGATTGGGAATACGTATTTACAGGCAAATCACCCAAGCCCAACCCTAACGGTAATGCTGGTATTGATATCAGCCCATCTGTCAGAGACTACCTCGCCATCCGCAGTGGATACCGCGTTTCATGGAAATTTATCGAAGACCATCAGGTTCCGCAGGGCCCCTGGATTAACTGGCAAACAAATAACTCTAACTAACCCCCATCACCTTTAAGGCAATATATTTTGATTCCTATACAAGAGCGAGAAACGCGCCGACTTCTGCTTTCTAAGCGTGTCCTCCATTTCCGTAAATAACATCATCAACATCAAACCTTTCACCGGTTCCACATGATAAGATACTGATTCACTAACAAAACCATCACTTTTTTCTGCCCGTTTATTATTGGGACTAAATCGCCCATATTTAAACACCAAGTCTTTTTTAAGCTTATCAAAATCCACCCGCAACTTTTCAGGTTTCACGCCTTTCTCACCATAATGAAGCGTAACTTCAAACAATCTACCCCGATGATACATCGTCTCCAGTGCGACGGCCTTGTGTCTCGGAAGCTGACCAGTGCTGGAGGTAACGCGTATTACCCGAAGCTCAGGCTCATTACCCTTGATGTTAATGACTATATCCAGCTTCTCCCTCTCAGCCCAACCAAGGACCTTATCCATACTGTCTCCCCATTGCAGCCCAAAAGGTGGGGCAAGAATTGCCTGTGCCGACACCCCAGCCAAACCAAAAATCAGGGACAGGAGAAACACAGTGAAAGACTTAAATATCATATGGGATTGGTTACTTCTGAAAATACCCCACCGCTGCTGCATAGCAAGCGCCGAAAGCCAGCCATGATGCGAGCGGGCAGCATGATCGTCGAACTCACGCTAGCTCTAGCTCTGCTATCCGCTATCGGCATTACCGTTTTTAAAAGTTCGCTAGACCTCATGGCACCACGCCAATGGACTATCTACCAGAACATATCCGATGCCTATATTTCCTATGAACAAGCATATGCCGAGCGTGTCAGCTTTGAGGTCATGACCTCTGGAAGCTCCCCCTGGCCAGTCTACCCGTCACGCACCACCACCGACGTGGAAATCGGCAAGTTTCCCGGTGGTGCGGCAATCATGGCCACCGTGATCCGCACCAAAATCGCCGATGCCAACAACCTTCCCGCGGCAGGAGGTAATGGCACCATTGAGACCAACCCCTCTGAAATGGAAACATGGCAACTACAAAGCCATTTGACCTACAAAATCGGAGATGATGAATATGTAAAATCCCGCACCGTCATACGTTCACAGTAACCGTGCTCACCAAACCACCAACTTTTAAAAAAGGATTCACGCTCATTGAGATGACCGTGGCGATTGTCGTTGGTCTGATGGTGGCTGGAATTTCTCTCACTTTGTTCAATAGCCAATTGGCATCTTACAGAATCCTTAAGGTACAAAATTTTCTCATCAGCGAAGCACCACAGGTAAACAACACACTAAACCGTATAGTTTCGCGAGCCAACTTTTTCCGAATGTATGCGGGCATGAACGACGCAATCTCGAGCGAGAACGCCGTGATCGAAAACGGCAAAATTCTCGCCCTCATGTTCCAAGGCACAGATGACAACTCTCAAAGCTTTGCCGTCATTAGCTTTGACGAAGGTAACAGTCGACTTGATTACTATCAGGTCAACTCTATGGCAGAACTTGCAGTAGCCTCTCCAAGCTGGAACATATCCAACAGTATTAAAGACGCCACCTTCTATGTAGAAAATGGCGTTCTCCGCATCAAGCTCGTCGGCCCTAACGACGAGGAAATCATTTATTCGAGCAGCACCCTGCGATGAAAAATTATTCCTCACATCACACGGCTAGGCACAAACAGGGTTTTGCCTCCATTCTTACGGTCACATCCGTAGGGATTGCCTTACTGATCGTGATGATCTCGATGTATGAAAATACAGTCGAATCGCAGAAGGCTGAGGCAAACCACATGCTCCGAGGTGACTACCAGCAGCGCGAAGAGGCTTTCCTCAGAGCAATGACGAACATCATACCAAACAGAGCCATAATTGGTATGAAAGACAATTCGTGGAAATGGAGTACGCGGCGCAATCTAAGTTGGAAACAAATCATAAATGATGCCATCACGCAGTCAAACTCGGAGATTGCAATAGACTCAGACATCGCATCATCGCTTGGTGTAAATACTATGCGCTCGGGTAACATAGGTGATAATGATATCTACTCAATGGATGTGGTTTCACCCGGATTCAGCGAAGAGTATTGGCAACATATTAGCTCGGGAGCCAATCGTACAGCCTCCAGTAACTACCCCCCTCCACTTGAAACAACCAACTATTATGAAAGGCGAGATTCTCGTTATCCCATCATATCACACCTAAAGGCATACGGCAGCTCCGCTGAAGGATGGGTGCATGAAGATGTAAATAAATATCCTCAATTCAACATCATAAACGCTCCATCCATGCACTTCAATTACCAGACTGGCGATACACTGATCGCTAAGCACAACTGGTGGGTGTTTAAAATGAATTTTGCAGATCAAGATAACAACACAGCAAATTTACCGTCACGCACCAAATATTATCTAATTTCTCTTTATGAAATACCATCTCAGCTGCCAATCAATGGCGCAAGCTTCACCGCATTGGGTGCTCACTCCGATGGCACCGAATGGTCTAATATTGATATAAAGGGCACTGTATTTGGTCAAAAAGTCGTTACCGAGGGCAGCTTTACAACAGACGCTATTGCCAGCCGCAAAGGCGTAACACTGTCCGACAACACGATTGTCGGGGACCTCACAACCGGAATAACGGGCAATAACCCTTTCGCCAGCAACGCGCGAGATCTGGAGCAGTCCAAAGGCAAAACCTTCCCCATTTCATCGGCCTCCGACGGCGGCAGGGTTTCGTTTATCCCTATTAACCGTGGCCTAGAGTTTTACGACCGCTACACCAGTAACAAGGAATCAATCAACAGCTCTAATTCAGTCTCACCCTCATCATGGGACTACTACAGCATCGGCGCTAAACGGTGTGCTATGCGCTTAGATGTTATCGATGTCACTGCCGCAGATAATCAAACACCAACAGCAATCCGGTTTACTTATCAGAAAAATGGGACAACAGAGTCCCAAACATTCTACAAAGGTGATAATTGGCCTAATCCGAATACGGCACTTGGAGAGCTATTCCCTTTTCATACCCAAATCACAACCGATGGCAGGCCCGCCGTAAGTGTCCATGCTGAACGTATATCTAACTATCTTGCGTCCCAAAATGCCGAATCTACGGAGATTAATCACTCGCTGTCTATCAACGTGGACTATATTTCTAACATATCCATAAGACCACCAGCATTCCCAAGCCTAGATGACGATATCTCGATCGTCATGCTCGATGCGAAAGACCTGTCTGCCTACACACGAGGATTCTCACTTGTAACTAACATGCGTCTGATTATTGCCGATGATACCAACATTGTGGAAACCACAACTCCCGATGGCATCACCCTACCCTACGAGGAAAAATATTACCCTCCACTCTCTATGTTTGCTCCGGAAAAACGCTTCGGCAGCAGCAACAGTCCCGTCCCTGTTCAGATCGAAGGCCAGCTGGGCTCAGTAACCAAAAATAACGCTAGCCCGACACGTATTGCTGATCTCAAGTCCGGAGCGTCAGGTGAAGTGGTCCCCGGCAACATAAGCGCAACACTTAAACCAATATCCCATCCAGCAGCCTTACCGCCAATCAATATGATAAACTGGATGGTTGTCATTCGTGAAATTCACCCAAACTTGTCTAACCCCTAAACCAAGCCTTTTAAGACTTACCATAAATTGATAAAAAT
>DPWT01000150.1 GCA_003527555.1 Verrucomicrobiales bacterium
TAGATTTTGAAAACCTGGGACAGGATTGTCCCCACTCCCTAGAGACGCAGCCAGGCGAGGAACTCACGGTTGCCGTCGGTTCCGGTGATTGGCGAGTCGATGCAATCGATCCATGTGTGTCCGAGCTCATCGGTCACAAATTGGTGGATTTTATTCACCGCTCGCTGATGAAGTGCAGGGTCTCTAACGATCCCACCCTTGCTGATGTCTTCTCGGTTGAGTTCGAACTGAGGTTTAATCAAGCAGATGATTTGACCATTCTCTTTCAACGAGTCGAACATCGGAGGCAGGATTTTTGTCAGGGAAATAAATGACACGTCCGTTACGGCGAGGTCAATCGAATCGCCGATGTCATCCGGTGTCATGTGGCGGGCATTGAATTTTTCCTTCACGACCACACGGGGATCGTTGCGTAGTTTCCACACCAGCTGATTGGTTCCCACATCTACTGCGTGGACCTTAACAGCACCGCGCTGGAGTAAACAGTCGGTGAAACCACCAGTTGAGGCACCGACATCGAGACAAGTCATGCCTGTGGGGTCGATATCAAAACGATCCAACGCCCCTTCCATTTTGAGCCCACCACGACCGACAAATTTTGGCCTTTCCTTAACGGTCAGCTCAGCATCATCGCTCAGTTTGGTGCTGGGTTTTGCTACAACTGTGGTTCCGGCCATGACCTCGCCGGCAAGAATCAGCCGCTTCGCTTGTTCACGTGAGTCGCAAAGCCCGCGCGAGACGAGAAGGGCGTCGGCACGTTCTTTGGTGGGCATATGCAAATTAGGGGCGGCATGGCCTCATGCGCAGGGATTTACGAAATGGCATATTCTTCGGGGCGGTATGAGGCCATGCCGCCCTACCAACAACTACTCCGTTAGTGACGCTGGCGCGGTTATGGGATCGGTATCAGCATCGTAATCAACGCCATCCATTCCAAAGCCAAACAGCTTCAGGAAGTCATCTTGGTAACCTTTGAAATCGGCGAGATCGGTAAAGTTTTCGTTGGAGATTTTATTCCAGGACTCCTCTACAGCAGCTTGAACATCTGCGCGCATTTCCCAGTCGTCTACCCGGATGCGGCCATCGTTATCAACTTTGGCATCATCTGAATACATGTGATCAGCAAACAAACGCTGCATTTGCTCGATGCATCCTTCATGGGTGCCTCGCTCCTTCATTTCTTTGTAGAGAATGGAAATATAGAGAGGGACGACGGGGATTGCTGAGGATGCTTGGGTCACCAGTGCCTTATTGACGCTGACGTAAGCTTTACCACCGTATTTGTTAGATAGGGTGTCGTTGAGTTTGGCGCAGGATTTTTCCACATCCTTCTTCGCCTGTCCGATAGTGCCGTCGGTATAGATGGGCCAGGTGATTTCCGGTCCGATGTAGGAATAGGCGACAGTTTGGACACCTTCGGCGAGCACCCCAGCATCATCGAGGGCATTCATCCACAGTTCCCAGTCAGCTCCCCCCATCACTTTGATGGTGTGAGCGATTTCTTCGTCTGTAGCGGCGCCAATGCTGACTTCGCTGACTTCTCCTTTGTCGGTGTTGAGAGTTTTGTTGGTGTATTCTCCACCGGTGGTTTTCAGTGCCGATTTGTAAGTTTCTCCTGTGTCAGGATCGGTGCGGCGTGGAGATGCTAGCGAGTAAACCACGAGGTCGATCTTGCCCATCTCATTTTGGATGATGTCGATTGCTTGCTTTTTCATGTCGTGGGAGAAAGCGTCACCATTCAGGGACTTGGCAAATAGCCCTTCGGCCGTCGCTGCTTTTTCAAAAGCGGCGGTGTTATACCAACCCGCAGAGCCGGTGCGTTTCTCAGATCCAGGTTTTTCAAAGAATAGACCTAGTGTGTTAGCTCCGGAGGAAAATGCTGGCACGATACGCGATGCTAGGCCGTACCCTGCAGAGGCGCCGATGACTAACACATTTTTGGGACCGTTTTCGATTTTCGGCTGAGACTTTACGTAGTCGATTTGTTCCTGCACGTGGGCAGCACAGCCGTCGGGGTGGGAAGTGATGCAGATGAAGCCGCGGATTTTTGGTTTTACAATCATGGATGTGTATTTTTAGACAGGGTTAATAGAATTTTACAGAATTGTTTTTGGTCTAAAACTCGCATGAGCCCGGGGTTCTTGCGAATGGGATGACGTCGCGGATGTTTTTCATGCCAGTAATAAACATGAGCATGCGCTCGAAGCCCATTCCGAATCCGGCGTGAGGGCATGTTCCATATTTTCTCAAATCGAGATACCAGCCGTAGTCGGCTTCGGAGAGATTGTGTGCTTTCATATTCGCGGTAAGCACATCGATGCGTTCTTCGCGTTCGGCACCACCGATGATTTCGCCGATGCCGGGGACAAGCACGTCCATGGCGGTGACGGTCTTGCGACCTTGCTCGTCAGGTTCATTGGTACGCATGTAGAAGGGTTTGACGGACTTGGGATAATTGTAAACCGTGACTGGGCAGTTGAAATGCTTTTCTGTTAAAAATCTTTCGTGTTCGGACTGAAGGTTGACTCCCCATTCAACCTGGTAGTCGAACTTCTTGCCGCTCTTTTCTAGAATTTCGACGGCTTCAGTGTAGGAGACTCGCTGGAAGGGTTTTTCGGAGACAAACTTTAGTCGCTCTACTAATCCCTTGTCCACAAATCGCGCGAAGATATCGAGGTCGCCCTCGTTGTTGTTGAGTGCATCATCGACGAGATACTTGGTGAACTCCTCGGCAAGATCCATATCGCCATCGAGATCGCAAAACGCCATTTCAGGCTCGATCATCCAGAACTCTGATGCGTGCCGGGTGGTGTTAGAGTTTTCCGCCCTGAATGTTGGCCCGAAGGTGTAGATGTTGGAAAGCGCGGTAGCAAATGCCTCGCCTTCCAGCTGACCACTGACGGTGAGGTAGGTGGGTTTTGCAAAGAAATCATCCGCGAATTTTTGAGCATCAGCTTTGGATGGGTCGAGCGTTGTAATACGGAACATCTCGCCGGCGCCCTCGCAGTCGGAGTCGGTGATGATTGGGGTATGAACGTAAGTGAAATCTCGTTCATCAAAGAACCGGTGCACTGCCTGAGACATTCGGCTTCTCATACGAAATACCGCACCGTAGAGGTTTGCGCGTGGGCGTAAGTGGGCAATAGATCTCAGGAACTCGGGTGTGTGACCTTTCTTCTGTAACGGGTAATCTGCGGGTGCAGCCCCGATTAGCTTGATTTCTGTGGCGTGAATTTCCCACTGTTGTCCCTTTCCAGGTGATTCGACCAGTGCGCCCGTTATTGTAACAGCTGAGCCAGTGGTCATCTCAGTGATTTCTTTGTATCCGGGAATGCCGGCATCGGCCACACACTGAATATTTGCTAGGCACGAGCCATCGTTCATTTCCAAAAAAGAAAACTCTTTTGAGTCACGACGTGTGCGGACCCAACCGCTGATGGTGATCGTCGCGAGAGAAGATGCGCTGGTGAGGGCGCGTTTAATGAGCGTTCGCATGACATTGAATAGAAGCAAGAGGATGATATCGTCAAGTCTCTTGCGAATTTGATTAAACTTTGCAAAAAACCGCTTGCAATCCAATTGGTTCTCGATAGGTTGCGCGCCCCATGGCCAAATCAAAAGGTACAGCAAAAACCCGGAAGGCCGTCGCCAAAAGATTCAAAGTGACGGGCACAGGGAAGATTTTGCGCCGCAAGCAAGGGAAACGCCACATTCTTACTAAGAAGAACCAGAAGCGGAAACGCAATCTGGGTAAGGCGACTCTCGTTTCCGACGCAGACTTGAAAGCCGTAAGGGCTTCTCTTCCTTTTGCCTAGTCAGCAAGAATTGGCGTGCAAACGCCACTACGGCGGCCATCGCCAACCGCTCGCATCACGAGCGGCCTCTACGCAGCCTTCCCG
>DPWT01000260.1 GCA_003527555.1 Verrucomicrobiales bacterium
GGAGGAGTTGCGCAATATCAATCAATGCGCCACACACGTCATTACTACCAACAGTACGTCTTTATGTCACAGGCAATATCAGCTGTGATGGATATGGCAGGCAGCACGTGCAACTATTGCGCATACTATGTGCCAAAATCCACGCCAAGGAAAGAACCCTGAGCACCCCCAAACAGAATAATTTTACCATCTTTCCAAGCTTTGTGCAGTGTGGGTATTGTGTTGGTGACGTGTGGGCGAAGTCTCTCTATGGCAGGAGCTACAGATTCCCACACCTGTTGAGTTGTGAAGGTTGGAAGATCGTGTTTTGCAAGAGTTTGATTAGCATCTGCTAGACGTATCTCAATGAGTTCCCGAGCAACTTCCTCATCCAGCATGTCTGCAAGACGCAGTCCGTTGCGGTTTGCCTTGTCGGCGTATGTGGGGCCGATACCGCGTTTTGTTGTGCCAATCTTATTTCTCCCTAGGGCAGCTTCACGTGCTGCATCGAGTTCGCGATGATAGGGTAAAACTATGTGTGCACGATCTGATATGAGCAGCTTGTCTGTTGTCACTGGAATACCGACTTCCTCTAGATTAGTGATCTCCTTACACAGTCCAGTGGGGTCCATGACCACACCATTGCCAATGATGCAGGTTTTGCCCTCCCAGAGGATACCTGACGGGACGAGGTGGAGGATATACTTTTGGTTGTTGGCTATGACCGTGTGTCCGGCGTTGTTGCCGCCTTGGCCGCGTGCGATGACGTCAGCTGTTTCGGTCAGGTAGTCAACGATCTTTCCTTTGCCTTCGTCTCCCCATTGGAGACCGCAGATAATGGTATTCATAAAATTATTTATAATGGAGGAGCAATTCGCTATGTAGTTTAGCGGTTTGATTCGATGAGTTCAGCAAATTCCTCAAAGAAGTATGTGGCATCGTTTGGTCCTGGGGCAGCTTCTGGGTGATACTGCACCGAGAATGCTGGGTGAACCGCATGGCGAAAGCCCTCAACCGTTTGATCATTGAGGTTGATGTGAGTGACCTCTACGTCATCGGGTAACGATTCACTGTCTGTTGCAAACCCATGATTTTGAGCTGTGATGGTGACCTTCCCAGAGCGCAAGTCTTTGACTGGGTGATTCCCTCCACGGTGGCCAAATTTCAATTTGTAGGTGCTTCCACCGAAGACATGAGTCAGTATCTGATGACCCAGGCAGATACCGAAAATAGGAGTTTTCCCTAACAGATTTTTCACCTCCTGGTGGATGTAGTCAAGAGCTGCAGGATCACCGGGGCCATTTGAGAGGAAAACTCCGTCGGGATTCATGGCTAGTATATCTTCAGCTGATGTGCAGGAGTTTACAACTTTGACATTGAAACCGTTTTGCCGGAGATGCCGGAGAATATCGTATTTGATACCAAAATCGTAGGCCACAATGTTGTATTTAGCCTCAGGGAGCTCGCGGTAGTTTCCCTCTTGTCCGGATGATGGGTTGGGGATAGTCCAATCGCGTGATTCACCATCCCAGTTGTATGTTTCTGAAGTGGAAACTTCTTTGACGAAATCGGAACCTTCCATGAGTGATGAATTCTGCGCAGCCTTCACAGCTTCATCAGCTGAGAGCTCCGTAGATATACATGAGCGCATAGCACCAGCAGAGCGTAGATGCTTAGTCAGCGCCCTAGTATCAACGCCTTCAATGCCAATGACATTATGCTCGGAAAAGTATTCTGGTAGTGTTTGACGTGAGCGCCAGCTTGATGCTACCGGTGAGAGTTCACCGATGACGAAGCCGCGGACGTGTGGTTGGCTGGATTCGGCATCTTCGGGATTAATCCCATAGTTGCCAATGAGTGGATATGTCATGGTCACAATTTGACCGCGGTAGGAAGGATCTGTGATGATTTCCTGATAACCCGTCATTGAGGTGTTGAAGCAGGCCTCACCGGTTGTTGTTCCAGTGTGACCGAATGATTCACCTTCGAAGGTACGTCCGTCTTCAAGTGCGAGAATTGCTTTCATATGTAGGTGCCTTTGGCAATGCGCGCGCACTGTGGAGGGCACAATGAGAATTTTCAAGCGCCAAGTTTTAAGATGGCATATATTACTGCATATTTGGACTTATTAGCCACGCAGCGGGTGAGCGCTCGTCGTTACGGCAGTTGGAATGTGTCCAACGCAGGGGTTGCTCCTTGGTTGAGGTACGCATACCCATTCGCTGCTAAGTGAGTCAGGCAGTGGTATACATCCTCTGGGTCGGCTCTGACAAATCGTGCGACTTGTTCAGCTGTTTGTGCTGATTCGCCGAGTGCTGATTTGACCTGCAGAAGGAGGGCGAGAAATATCCCGGCCGCTTTCTTGCCTGCCTCAACACCGGGTTGGTGATATGCGTTAATATTAACAAGCAAAGCGTATATGGAGACAGCACGTTCAAATAGAGCTATTAATGCGCCTACCGTGCGAGCGTTAACTTCCTCAATGGACAGCGTGATTGATTTTCTTCCGTTCTCGTAGAGTGCGGTTCTAGTGCCGCGGAGAAAGCCTTGAAGGTAATCTGCAGCTGTGACATTTGGTTCTACTTCAGAGCTTTCTCCCTCGCGACCTTTTCTCACTTCAATGAAGATTGTAAAAAAGTTAGCAACACCGTCACGTAACTGCTGCACATATGCATGTTGGTCAGTTGATCCTTTATTGCCATAGACTGCAATCCCCTGATTGACGACCTTGCCATCGAGATCTTTTTCTTTGCCAAGTGACTCCATGACGAGCTGTTGAAGATATTTTGAAAATAGCACTAGTGAGTCCTTATAAGGCAATACAACCATATCTTTCTCGCCTTTGCCATTGCCGGCGTGGTGCCATGCCAGCGCCAGCTGCATGGCCGCATTCCCTTCGGCGTTTTCTGAGCGAGTGCGTTCATCCATGTCAGCAGCTCCTCCGAGGAAGGCATCAATATCCACCCCTTGTAGTGCGGCAGGCACGAGACCTACTGTGGACATAATCGATGAGCGTCCGCCGACCCAGTCTTCCATCGGGAATGTGGTGATGAAGTTATTTTCTGATGCGTAGTTAGATAATTTAGAGTTGGTGCCGGTCACTGCTATCGCATGGTCTCCAAAGTTTAATCCAAGCGCCTCATATGCTGCTACTGCTTCCAACATTCCGTTGCGAGTCTCTGGAGTTCCACCAGATTTTGAAATGACGACTGAGAGCGTTTTGCTTAAGCCGGCTTGGGTGTTGGAAATATCTGCCAGAGTGGTGTCTATACCCGCAGGATCTGTGTTATCGAAAAAATATGTCTTTAGAGGACTGCGGCTGCCGAGGGATTCGTAGATGAACTGAGGTCCGAGTGCGGAGCCCCCAATACCGATGATGAGTAGGTTTTCAAAGCGTCCGCCCTTGGGGTTGGTGAGTAATCCTGTGCTGATTTTGTGGGCAAAATCTTTGAGTGTTGCCAGTGGATCTGTGATTTGCTTTCTAATTTCCTCATTAGGAGCAAGACCTGCGTTGCGCAACCAGTAATGTCCAACCATACGCCCTTCGTCTGGATTCATTATTTCACCCGCTTCAATTTTTTTGATACCCTCAAATGCTCGATTGATTTCAACATTGAGGCCGCTTTTGTAATCCACAGGGATATCCATCCGTGAGGTGTCGATGGAAAAATTCAACTCAGGGTAGCGGGTGGTAGAATTTTGGAACTGTTGCCAATAGGATGTGTTCGACATATCGGCATCATTGAATCCACGCAGCCAAGAAACAAGTGCTTACTGTAAATGAATGTGACATTATTTGTATAATTGTGCGATGAGCTGTCTAGAAGTTGCTGGAACAAAAATGCTATTTGTTAGCAAGGGATAGCCCAATGGTTAATCATTTTTTTAGTTTGTTCCTCTGTATCATGAAATTGGTATATGGGAATTTGGTAGCGCGCGCCTTCGCTCAATATATTTAATCAGAAATCACAGAGCATTGACCTGTTGAAGTGGATTTGTTTACATGAACCATGGCTGCTACGTGTGATCCGAAAGATATGTTGAAACGGTACTTTGGGTTTGATGGGTTTTTGGATGCACAAGAGGAAGTAGTACAGAAAATATTAACTGGCCGAGATGGATTAGTGGTGATGCCGACAGGTGGGGGAAAGTCTCTTTGCTACCAGCTTCCGGCAATGTGCCTTGATGGGGTGACATTGGTGGTTTCGCCACTTATCGCACTCATGAAGGATCAAGTGGATGCGCTGCTTGTGAAGGGAATACCCGCAACGATGATTAATTCGACTCTCGATCCTAGCGAACAACGCGAGCGTATTAGGAAGATGTGTGCTGGCGAATATAAGCTAGTTTATGTTGCACCTGAGCGGTTTAGGGGATCATCATTCATGGAGGCAATCAAATCGGTAAATATTGCATTGTTTGCAGTCGATGAGGCGCACTGCTTGAGTCAGTGGGGACATGACTTTCGACCAGAATACATGAAACTCGGTATGGCGCTTGAGGCGTTGGGAAGACCGCAGGCGCTTGCGCTTACTGCCACAGCGACTCCAACCGTCAGGGATGACATTATGAAAGTCTTGGCGTTGCGTAATCCATTTGAAACGGTAAGTGGCTTCAGTAGGCCGAATTTATTTCTTGCCATTACAACCGTGGATAAACATCGCCAAAAATACGCTCGTTTAGCTGATATCGTTAGCCAGTGGAAAACAGGTATTGTGTATTGTGCGACACGTAAAAGAGTCGAGGAAGTGGCGGAAACGCTACATGGACAGGGTGTGAAATGCATTGCCTATCATGGAGGTATGAGCGAAGCCGAAAGAGAGGCTACTCAGAATACCTTTATTAGCCGTAAGGCTGATGTAGCGGTCGCTACCAATGCATTTGGCATGGGTATTGACCGCTCAGATGTACGTTTCGTAGTGCATTTTGAAATCCCGGGAAGTATCGAGGCATACTATCAAGAAGCTGGTCGCGCTGGTCGTGATGGTGAATCTGCATATTGTGAGCTGTTTTTTAATTATGCTGACACCCGCACACAGGAGTTTTTCATTGAGGGAGCAAACCCCAGTTATCAGACGATCTGTGAAGTTTATCGTTTCTTGCTGAATGAATCTGATGACGATTTCGAAGTGAACTGTACGCTTGATCAGATAGCGGATGGCGCGGATGTTAAGAATGG
Source organism: Verrucomicrobiales bacterium (assembly GCA_003527555.1). Classification (GTDB taxonomy): domain Bacteria; phylum Verrucomicrobiota; class Verrucomicrobiia; order Verrucomicrobiales; family Akkermansiaceae; genus Oceaniferula. The sequence continues at coordinate 5,159 of DPWT01000260.1, forward strand.
AATGGCGGTAGGAAGTGCTCTGTCGGTTTTGGTTCGTGGTGCATACATTGAGCGTTTTGATATTACTGGAAAACGGATGAAGGGCACTAGAATCAAGCAACCAGATATACTGGCAATGGACTTAAAGATTGATCGCTCTGCGCTTGAGGAAAAAGACAGGCGTGACCGTGAGAAACTTGATGCCGTGGTGCAGCTTTGTTATGGTAGGCAATGCAGACAGCAGGCGATCTTAGAATATTTTGGCGAGGAAAATGCCAAAGTGTGTGGTAATTGCGATATTTGCAATAGTGCCGATGCGGGAGATGCGCGTGAGCCTCGTTCCGATGAGGAGCTTCTTGTTGTTAGGAAAGCATTGAGCGGAGTGGCTCGTATGAGTCGACAATCATCATCTGGCTGGGAAGGTATTTTTGGCAAAGGTAAAATAATACAAATGCTTATGGGTAGCCAGTCTCAGGAGATCAAGCGTGTTCGGCTCAACGAACTTAGTACTCATGGTCTGCTCAAATCATACGGAACAACCTACCTTAATGAGCTTTTTCGATCGATGCACGAGGCCGAATTAGTTGTTACTCAGAAGGGCGAGTATCCGCTGCTAACACTGACGCTGAGAGGTGAGGAAGTGATGTCTGGAAAAGCTAAACCCAGCATTGTTTGGCCCGAGTATCACACCCCTAGTCGTACAAAAGATGAATCCATTGAAATGGAGGAATATGATTTTGATGCTGCGCTCTATGATAGGCTTAAAGATCTCCGAGAAAAACTCGCAAAAAAGGGGGGGGTGCCGTCATACCATATTTTTCCAAATAAAACTCTTGAGCATTTCACTCGGTTGAGGCCTAAGACGCACGATGCGGGGTGTCGGATCAAAGGGGTAGGAGCGATGAAAGCGGATAGGTATCTTAATTATTTTATCGATGAAATCAATCGAGAGTAAATATGATTGTTTGAGAAATAGAGCCGAAATATCTGGCTTCTTGAGGCGTATGGATGTAGAATTCAGCTGCTGTGAATAATTTGATCAAACATGTGGAAGCGGGGGATGAACTACATTCCCGAGAAGTAGAGGTAGCT
>DPWT01000145.1 GCA_003527555.1 Verrucomicrobiales bacterium
CTAGATATTTTTATTCCTAGGCTCAGCATGACTAGTATGCGAGCAGTGGCTGTGACGGTCGCATTGGAGAGGCGCACGAACAAGCTTTGTAGATCACATAACTTTGTTAAGTCTTGCTTGGTTTTGTGAGTATTGTTCGAAGCATTGAACGATACGATTGTTGTTTTTGAAGCCACAAATAGGAGCCGTCACAAGTCATAAATTTTACCATTAAGCCGCTAAGATCGATATCTTAGTAACAAATGAAGCAATGTTGGATGGAATGAAGCTGAAAACTGTTCAGTCTTTCCGAGTCAGTTCTACAAACACATCTTCTAGCGTGGCGGTGTGACGGTGTAGCGTGCGAATTGGCCAGCCGTTTTGGTTGGTGAGGTTGGCAATTTTTTCTCGAGTGTCGGTGCCTGAGTCGACAAGAATAGAAAAGCGAGTCCAGTCATCGGCCGAGTCTTCTTGGATCACTTTTTTAACACTGCTGAGCCTGCTAATAGCACCTGCTGATATCTCGGGGTCGGCCAATAGCTCGACAGTAATTTTACCTGCAGCGCGCATTTGCCCGATAAGTTCGGAGGGGGAGCCTGTTGCTTTAATTTTGCCTTCATCAACGATAATGACGTGATCACAGGTCATCTCGACTTCACTTAAAATATGGGTGGATAGTAGGATGGTGTGTTTTTCACCAAGTTTTTTGATGAGATTACGTATAGATCGTATCTGGTTCGGATCCAGACCATTGGTAGGCTCGTCCAGCACAAGTAAATCAGGCTGGTGAATAAGTGCATCGGCCAACCCAACTCGCTGGCGAAAGCCTTTCGAGAGCGTTTTAATCATTTTACGGCGAACATCAATCAAGTCGCATAGTTCCATGGCTTCCCAGATATTCTGACGTGCTTCTTTTCCTTTTAGACCTTTAAGCTGTGCGCGATATTTCAAATATTCACGCACCCGCATGTCCAAGTATAGCGGCACATTCTCGGGCATGTAGCCAATTTTACGCCGAGCTTTGAGCGATTGGCGGAAAATATCATACCCGGCGACCTCGGCAGATCCAGATGTGGGTGGCAGATAACCAGTAAGCATTCTCAGAGTGGTAGTTTTACCTGCACCATTCGGACCAAGAAAGCCGACGATTTTTCCAGAGCTAACCTGGAATGAGATATCTTTCACGGCGGTATGCCTTCCATAGCGTTTAGTGAGATTTTTAACGTCGATCATGAATGTGGGATTAGTAGGGGAGTGCTGCGTGAAAAATATACGATGATTGACAACCTTGTGCGTTGACTCTGAGTGGGTGTGCCATTACTTAGACCCAACTTGAAGCGCGCTCCAAGTAATAAAACCAAGCTAGCTTTGTAAATTCCTAATTACTGATTCATGAAATCTTCCATATCCTCACGTTTTAACGCTGATTTATTGGAGCAAAAATACGACTCGTGGTCGAATGACCCAGAATCTGTCGGTTCTGAGTGGCGTGCGTTTTTTGAAGGCTTTGAACTGGGGACTACACAGTTAAAAAAACGACAAAGTGAAGCAGCCCAAACACCGGCTGTAAGAATTAAATCCGAGGTGAGTTCAGACGATGAGCATTACCTAAACTTTCGTGGGAAAGTTGTTAGTTTGGTCTATAATTATCGTACGCTTGGTCACACACAAGCACACTTAAATCCGCTCGATGAGCACGGTGCCCGGAACCCTCGCCTTCAGTTGTCCGAGTTTGGTCTTGCAGATAGTGATCTTGATCGTGAGGTTTCCACTCAATTTTTTCGCAAGGGGCAGAGGATGACATTGCGTCAAATGATCGAGGCGCTCGAGGAAACCTATTCTGGATACATGGGATTTGAGTTCATGCACATCTTTAATACTGATGTGAGGAACTGGATGCGTAATCGTATAGAACACCGCCATGAAGAGCAAAATAAACCACAAGTAGACGAAAGTCGTGTTTTAAGATGGTTGCTTGAATCGCAAATGTTTGAGTCATTTCTGGCGAAAAAATTTCTTGGGGAAAAACGCTTTTCACTCGAAGGCGCTGAAGCCACCATGGTATTGCTAAATACTATTTTAGAAAAAAGCCCTGGACACAATGTCACTGAAATTGAGATGGGTATGGCACACCGCGGTCGTCTCAATGTGTTGCGTAATTTCTTGGGGAAATCTCTTACCACATTGCTATATGAGTTCACGCCAAACTACGTCCCTGATCTAGTTGCCGGTGATGGTGATGTAAAATACCATCTGGGGTATGAGGGCGTTCGCCAGCTTGATGATGGGAAAGTACGCGTCAGTTTAGCGGCCAACCCAAGTCATCTTGAGGCTGTTAATGCAGTGGTTGAAGGCAAGGCACGGGCGCGCCAGCGGCTCGTTGAAATCGAGATGCGTGATGCCGGTGTTGAAGTGGCTGAAGAATATAGGAAGGGGATCATGCCTATCCTGCTCCATGGTGATGCGGCATTTGCAGGTCAAGGCTCGGTTGCTGAAGTATTGAACCTCTCTCAACTCCCAGGATACCGAACTGGTGGAACCATTCATATTATCATTAACAACCAGATTGGCTTCACCACCATGCCTGAGGATGCCCGCTCATCGCAATACGCAACCGATGTGGCAAAGATGATTGAAGCTCCTATCATACATGTGAATGGAGAGCAGCCGGCTGAACTGGTATGGGCCGCTGCACTCGCCCTAGAGTTTCGCCAGACATTCAGCAGGGATATTGTAATCGATATGTACTGCTACCGGCGCCATGGGCATAACGAAGCCGATCAAGCGGCATTCACGCAGCCTCACATATACAAAAAAGTTGATGCCCGTAAGCCCATCGGAGACCTCTATAAAGAGCGTTCTGTTTCTCAAGGTCTATTAACGCAAGTGCAAGCAGACGAAATAGAACATCAAGTGAACCAAGAACTTGAAAAGGGCTACGAAAAGATGGTTGCTCATATGGAAGCAGGGGATCGGACCATTTTCAGTGGTTCTACAGCAGAGCCTCAGCCAAAATATTCACATGTCCCCGTGCCGACCGGAATTTCCAGAGACAAGCTCCAGAGAATAGGTAAGGTGCTTACAACCATTCCAGAGGGATTTAACCTTCATCGCACACTTGCTAAGCGCTTCGTGCCGCGGCGTGTTGATGCTTTGGTTAAAGGTGTTGGGTTTGACTGGGCATTTGCAGAGTCTCTCGCATGGGGATCTTTGCTAATCGAAGGTCATCCGGTCCGCTTATCTGGGCAAGATGTGAGACGCGGAACCTTTAGTCAGCGTCATGCAGTGTTTTATGATTCGGAGACGCGTGAGCGACATATCCCACTGAAAAATTTATCCGATGACCAAGCAAAATTTTGTGTCTACAACAGCCTGCTCTCCGAGGCAGCTGTGTTAGGTTTTGATTATGGATACTCATTGGGTTGCCCAAATATGCTCATTATGTGGGAAGCGCAATTCGGTGATTTTGGTAATGGCGCACAGGTCATCATAGACCAGTTTATCGCGTCTGCCGAATCTAAGTGGCAAACGCCCAGTAGCCTAGTTATGCTGCTACCTCATGGTTATGAGGGAATGGGCCCCGAGCACTCAAGCGCGCGTCTTGAACGTTTCCTTCAGCTTTGCGCCGAGGAAAATATCCAGGTGGGCAATATTTCCACTCCTGCCCAGTATTTTCATGCTCTGCGTAGGCAGCAAATGCGAGCTTTTCGCAAGCCATTAGTTCTGATGACCCCAAAGAGTCTGCTTACGCGTCCCGAGGCTGTTTCGAGCGAAGCAGATTTCCTAGAAGGAGCGTGCTTCCAAGAAATCCTTCCTGACACGATGGACTTTGATAATCTTGATGATGTAGAGCGCGTCATTTTCTGCACAGGAAAAGTTTTCTACGATCTTGCGCAGTATCGAGGCGAGAATAATATCAACAACACGGCTATTATACGAATCGAGCAGCTTTATCCCTTTAACAAAGGAATGCTAGAGCTCATCTTAAGTCAGTATTCGCAGGTCCAAAAATGGGTTTGGGCTCAGGAGGAACCTCGCAATATGGGGGCCTACACCTACATAAAACCACGTCTCGAAAAAGTAATTGGGTCGCCTATTCATTACGCAGGCCGTAAACAATCATCTAGCCCTGCAGCCGGCTCCAAGGCGCAACACGTACGTGAGCACAAAGAGCTCATAGAACATGCATACAAATCCTAAAGTATCCATCCCTCCTCTAACCTAACAAACAAAGAATTTTATGGCCACAGAAGTCAAGATTCCAAACGTCGGAGAGTCAATTACCTCCGCTAATGTCGCTCGTTGGCACAAGCAAGATGGCGAAGCCGTCATCAAAGGCGAGACTGTACTAACAATTGAGACCGATAAGGTTTCTAATGACCTTACTGCAGATGCTGATGGCACGCTGAGTATTCGTGTGCAGGAGGGCGAGGAAGTCGCTATTGGTACTGTAGTGGCGGTTATCGAGGAATCGTCAGCAGCAGCCACTGCATCAGGGAAGCCTGCTGCTGTCAAATCTGATGAAGCTGCCGCGCCCAAGCTCGCGCCTGTTGAAGGCGAGGTGAAGGTCATGGAAATAAAGGTGCCTGCAGCTGGGGAATCGATCACTTCTGCCAATATAGGAAACTGGCACGTTGCCAACGGTGCCCACGTCAGTCGGGGTGATACACTTGTGACTCTGGAGACAGATAAAATTTCCAATGAACTAGAAGCAGAGGCTGATGGAGTCATAGCCATCATTGTTGCAGAAGGTGAGGAAGTTGCGATCGGAGCCGTCATCGCAACTTTAACGACAGGTAAAGCCCCCGCAGCGAGCGCTGTTTCTGCTGCGCCCACGCCTATTCCTGCTGCTGTCGCCACGGCGTCCGCCCCAGTGGCGGCCACGGCGCCCGTGCAGCCTCCTGTAGCCTCTGCTGTAACCGCAGAGCAAGCTCCTGCTGGCGACATTAAGCCGGATCTTAACGTTGTCCCCGACCCATCCGAGCGCGCTGGCTCACCTCAAAGTGAGGATAATGGCCGCACTACACGCAAGAAGATGAGTATGATGCGCCGCAAAATCGCCAGTCATCTGGTAAATGCCCAGCAGACTGCTGCGATACTAACAACTTTCAACGAGGTGGATATGACCGCTATTATGGAGTTGCGTAAACTAGTGCAGGAAAACTTTATCTCTAAGTATGACTGTAAGCTTGGATTCATGTCGTTTTTCGTCAAAGCAACTGTGGAGGCTCTCATGGATGTTACCGCCATCAACGCTAGCATCGACGGCACGGACATCATTCAGAACAACTTTTATGATATTGGTGTCGCAATCGGCACGGAGAAGGGTCTCGTTGTTCCAGTGCTGCGCGATTGCGATAAGAAAAGCTTCGCAGAAATCGAGCAAGGCATCATTGATTATGCTGAGAAGGCGAGGGATGGGAAAATTCAGTTAGAAGATCTTCAGGGTGGAGTGTTTACCATATCCAACGGTGGCGTTTATGGCTCTCTGCTCAGCACTCCAATCCTCAGCCCTCCGCAGAGTGCGATCCTTGGGATGCATACCATTCAGCAGCGCCGAATTGCACTCGAGGGTGAGGTTGTGATACGTCCTATGATGAATCTCGCATTGAGCTACGACCACCGGCTCGTAGATGGGAAAGAGGCAGTCACTTTTCTCATTCGCATCAAGGAGAGCCTGGAAAACCCTAGTCGCTTGATGCTCGGAATGTGAGAAGGCGAATCCCATTCGCATTTCAAGAGCGGAAATATTTTTCATACTGTCCATTGTCGGATAACGGATAAAACTCATCGCGACATCAACTTCCGGAGAATATGGGTAGTTAAAAAAGTGTGTTACGCATAGGGTTACATATTTGTATTGTGTTGCCTGCAGCACGGATATTTTGGTCTTGAAACAGAGCGCACTGTCTCCTGAGTCAGTTATGTTGCCGACCGTGTAGGAGCTAATAGCCGGCGAAATTTTACTCGCTCACATCTTTTTCGTAACTGATTGTATGCTGAGATGAGAACGTATCCCAAGATTGACGCAAAAACACTCGACCAACTCATGCTACCTCACATAGTATGCATGGACATAATTATATAGAATGCCAAACCAGATACCTTTAAACCCCGAGACCTAATTTCAAACATCCAAAGTTATCAGCGGGAGTCAAAAAACTGAAATCTCAAAATCGTAATCTGAATACCAGCAAACAAATGGAATATTTCTATACCTTCTTAAAAGGCTTTGCCATGGGCGCAGCGAATATCATTCCCGGGGTCTCGGGTGGAACGATTGCCTTCATCACCGGAATATACGAGCGATTGATTAATACGCTCAAATCATTTGACCTAAAAGCAATTCGTTATTTGCTGAAATTTGACTTTGGCGGCTTTGCGAAGCATGTGGACTTCGGTTTTATAGCAGCGCTTGGGTTGGGTGTCGTGACAAGCGTACTCACTCTAGCAAAATTACTCAAGGGTGCATACTTGGATCATCCGATTATGGTAAATGCCTTTTTCTTCGGCTTGATTTTGGCATCGATTTTTTCTGTCGGCCGAATGGTAAGAAGCTGGAGATTCATGCAAATTGTTGCTCTCTTGTTAGGTCTCGGTGTTGCTGTTTCACTTGCGCTAATGAGTCCCAGAGGAGTAAATTCCGATCCCAGTTATCTCGCTCTGTGTGGCGTTGCAGCGATGTGTAGCATGATCATTCCCGGCGTTTCCGGATCGTTTATCCTGCTTCTCATGGGAAACTATAAGCTTATCATGCTCGATGCTGTAGACAATCTACGTCAAATGAAGTTCGCGGAGGCTCTGCCCGTCCTTATACCCGTTGGTTTGGGCGCTGTTGTTGGATTGGTTGTATTATCGCGTGTCCTGAGTTGGTTGGCGACATTA
>DPWT01000254.1 GCA_003527555.1 Verrucomicrobiales bacterium
CAGCACGGCTGCTGCGGCCATAAGTGAGTTCCTGATCAACCGGCGGCGCTCACGGGCAAGAAACAATTCAATAGGAACGACGGGCACATTTTGCATGCCTGACTTCGAGGCACCCTCATCCTCCAGGGCACTGTGCAGGGTGGCGAGCTGGAGAAAAAGCGCCCGCGCCTCTTTGTTACCGCGCAGCTCTTCATCGAGATGCGCCGCCTCACCCGCCTCCAGCGTCCCGTCCAGCAGGGCGAGAATCCGGTATTGAAGGTCATCTGGAAGATTTTGGTTCATGCAGTATGTTCGTTAACGGATCGTTCGATACACTCACGGAGAACAGAGCGGGTGCGCATCAGGGAGACCCGTAGGGCCGATGCCTTACGCCCGGTTTCCTGTGCATAGGTTTCCAGGGAATGTCCGGGTTCGTAGCGGACATCGATCAGCTCGCGCTGACTCTCGGTGAGTTTAGATTTACAGCCCTCAAGAGCGTTCAGGTAAATATCGTGGTCGTCCGTGGCGGGCAATTCATTTGCTAACATGTCGAGCAATTCATCCGAAATAAAGACATGCCCGCGGCGTTTTTCACGGGTGCGATGGTGCAGCACCTCCAGGCGTGCGATGGTGAATGCCCATGCTAAAAAATTGCTGCCAGGTCGGTAACGGGCCTGGCTTTTCCAAAGTGTCAGATTGGTTTCCTGAATCACATCCGATACGTCCGAGCTGCCGGGCATAAGCGACACGACAAAGGCACGGATCCTCCCTTGGCTCGCCGTCAGCTGACTGACGAACTCCTGCAAGGGCAGGTCACCCCCGGGGACTCCTGCTTCATCTGACATAGGCTCAACCATATCTTTACAACTAGATAGCATCAGAATGTGCCTAACGTTACATAAAATATGTGTGTTTGACAATTCAGTCGCCGCTCGTCCACTCTCGGACAAATTTCTCCCAGGATTCTTGGGCGGCTCCGGCATCCTCCTCCACCTGTGCGATGCGGGCGCGGTGGAAGGCGCTGCCAGCGAGTGGAAGTCGGCGGTTTTCTGTGCTACGGTTGGTAAGCAGCGGGTCATTTTCAGGTGGGCAGAGCTTTTGCACCTTGTCGACAAGATTGGCAAATGGCTTGCCGGTGAACCATGGATTATCGCCCTTCTGGCTACGGTAGCTGCGTGGTGCCTGGTATTCGATGACGGGGCGGTCGTCGGTATTGATCGGGTAGTTCTCGAAAAGCTCTCGGGCGGCGGATAGGTTGCCACCGTAGAAAAGAAGGATCGTCTGCGGATCGAGTGGCAGATTGAGTCGCATCAGATCGCGGTGGGTTTTACCTTGCACAGCGTAGAGTTTATCAGCGTGGCTATCGATGTCGCAGGACGGCAGGGCATGCCCTTTCTGGTGACCGACGAGTGCCACAAGTTCGTAACCAGGCTGGAAGTTGTGCCGCCACATGGACACCTGATCAAAAACACCGATCATGGTATTGGCGATGATAGAGAATTCATTTTCAGTGAGCTGATAGAGTGGCAACCACTGGACAAAGACACCGTCGGGTGTGAGTCGTTTTTTCGAACTCTCAAAGTGCTCTTTCGTGTAAAGACTTCCGGCACCTGAACGGAATGGCACAAAGAGATCAGCATTGATCATATCGAAGCGTTTATCCGTAGCCATCAAGAAGTGGCGACCGTCCTCGACGAGCACATCTGCACGTGGGTCTTTGAAAAGACCGCCTGTGGTATCAAAGCCACGGATGTCCGTCATGTATTTTTTGGCAGCAGTGATTACTTCCGGAACCAGTTCACAGGCGACGACCCGCTTCACATGCTGGTGCTGCGGATCGAGAGCGGCACCAGCGGTGATGCCGGTGCCCACACCGAGAAAGAACAGGCTCTCTGTTTTTGGATAAACCATCAGCGGCAGGTCGGCCTGAAGTTTCTCCTGCATGTATGCGCCCGTGGAGCCTAAGCTATAGTCAGAATTAATTTTAATAGACAGGCCAACACGGCTCTCAGTAACCGCCACTGTGCAATCGCTCCCCTCCCACACCTCGACTACTTTTTCCTCTAATGATAAAGGATTTGCAGGATCGATTCCTTTAACGGGTAAACGACTAGGATCAAGCGCAATGAGACTCACGAGCAGGACGACTATACAGGCTGCCTTAGCACCCAAACTAGCGACGCCCCGGCCGAGTGGTAGCAACAAGGCAACCACAAGATACAGAATGGCAATCACCTGTAAACTGCGCCACATGCCGAATGCATCAAGAAACAGAAAACCACAGAGCATTGCGCCGAGGATAGCGCCGATCGTATTAACGGTGGCTAGCCGACCCAACGACAAACCCGGCGATGTTAGATGCACTTCTTCGGTTTTCATGAGGTAAGGGAAAACCATCCCGAGAATCAGTGCGGAGGGACCAATGGTGAGAGCCGCCGTGCGGAAGACGAGCAAGATATAGTCCAACCATGAGCCTTTCGAGGAAACGAGTTCCATGCCATTGGTTAGATTCATAAACACCGATGGCGTGGCGGCGACCGCACCGGCACCAGCAAGAACTAACAGCGTGAGCACAAGAAGTGGCGGCACCTTCAAGCGAGCAAGAAATGAACTCGCTACTGCACCCAGAGCGAGACAGATCAAGACAACCACAAGAATAGTTGCAAAGGTGTAAACCGAGTTTTCTAAGACCTGTGAAAACATTCGAGTCCACAGCACCTCTAGGGCGAGGATACCGAACCCGGAAAGGAAGCACAGCGTCAGTATGGACTTTTGTCCTGCGGGCGGTGGGGCATTGATTTCCGGCTGGGATGTTGTGTGGGTGGTGGGAGATTTTTTCTCATCACGTTTTTGTTGTCTTTCCTGAGCGCGCCTTTCCTGTCGGGTTAGAGAAGCGGAAGGCTCCACGAGCACTTCAGGTTCAGTATCGACCAGATCATCAAGTTCCAGTGCAGGTAATTGAGAACCGCGCGACAACTGGAATGCGGCGATGGCAACGGCTATCGACACCGCGATGGCGAGGCCACAGGTTGCGTTAAACCCGAGCCAGAGCGGGAGATAAAACCCGGCGAGCGCGGCACCGGTGGCGGCACCGAGGGTGTTGATGCCGTACATCAGGGCGGAAATTTTTCCAAAAGCATCGCGCTTGCGCACCATGAACTGCCCCATCACCGGAATGGTGCCGCCCATGCAGAAGGCAGGGGGAAAAACCAGCAGCAGCGAGAGAGCAAACTTGATGAGCAGTAGCCAACCGCCGGATCCGACACTCTGATAGATCGCCGGGTAAATTGCTTGATAGAGTGCCAGAATAACAAAATAGATCAGAGCAGTGATTGCGATTGCCACTTCCAGCCAAGCGTAAGTTTGCATGGGGTTCTTGGAAGTCGAAACACGCCGACCAAGAAACCAGCTACCTGCAGCCAGCCCAGCAAAAAACGACGCTAGGGTGGCGCTTGCGGCGTGGGAGGTATTACCGAAAAGCAGACCGAGCTGTTTCATCCACAGCACCTGATAGACGAGAGCTGCGAAACCGGACAGGAAAACGAGACTGAGGGCGAGCCCAACTTTGCTGTTAGGTTTTTGCGAGGCAACTTCCATGTGATACTTGATTAGGCGACCAGAGTTTTATTTCTTGGAAGCTGGTTGTTTGACCGGAAGTTCGCTCTTTAAAAACACGAGCTTCACCTCAGTGCCAACTTTTGGCACCCGTTTTTGGTTAATTTCCAGCCCGAGATGCTTGCCCTTGTAGGGATCGCCACTTGATATCCCATACTGGATGACGGTGCTAGGATCGGGCCAAATTCCGACGAGAATACCGCTGCTGTTGGCTGCGTAGGATTTCTTTTTTGTCTTGGGGTGTAACTGAAGAAACGAACCCGCAAATATCCAAGCGTCCTGCACCACAGGTTCCTGTTCAGTTTTGTCAACGCCTGCGGGAGAGGTTAGGTCTTGTCGGTTCAGTAACATGGATGTGAGGTTTACCCGCTTTTTCTTTCCATCCTGATTCCATTCAACCTCGATTTTCACACGCGATTGTTTTTGTTGAATTGCTTTTTCAAACCACAGCTCCCCCATTCCGCGGAGCTGAGGCGTCGGCTTGAGGCCGCATAGTAAGAGGGCCGCGTGTACCAGTTCAGGTTTGGCGTCAGTGGTAAAAATCGCCTCGTGCTCGAAGGTGTTAGGACGACAAACAACATACTCCAGAATCCCCTTTTGCAGGCAGACTTTGGCATCGATGCGGACCTCACGTGTTGCCCTGCTCACGGTGACGCCAGGCAACTTAACCTCTGTTGGGGTAACCTCGAACTCGGGCTTTTTATCGTCTTCCGGAGCTGACGGTTCAGGCTCACCGAAGGCTACCATCATGGCAGCAGCCCAGAAGGTCAACCCAAGCAGCTTTTTTTTACCGCTGTTACTCATAAGAAGTTCCTGCGGAAACTATCCCGCGGGCTCCAGAACTGCCAGCCCAGATTTCTATTTCCGCTCGAATAATGGTTCCGATCCCGTGCAATTAGCCTAACGGCTTACTAAGTTACGTTTCGGCTCCGTACCAAATCCATGGATCTCCAATCGATCAGGATACACCTTCACAATCGAGTAGGCGGTATCCTTGGCTGTCTCAACCATACCTTTAACATTGAGGTAGTGGATTCCATGATGTTCATGGTAACGGCCAGCGTGGTGATGGCCATTAAAGTAGGCCACAACATGCTTGTGCTGTTCAAGCAAATCGACGAGCGCTCTGGAATTCCAAGACCTGACTGGAATTCCATTACGCATGGCGGGAAAATGGTTGAAGATCAGAGCTCTCTGACCTTGCGCGGCAGAGTCCTCAAGCTCCTTGCGTAGCCAGGCCATTTGTTGGTCGCCGATACCGTGACTGTAATGTTTTGTTGTGTCCCCACCGGATGCCTTTAACGCCTGAAGATTCTTCTGTGTTTCTTCAAACCGAGGGCTTCCCTTGGCGTGGGCATAGCTAGCCAACTCGGTGGCATCGAGACGGATGAATCTCCAACCTTTACGGGTATCGGACATATATCGAGCTTTCATCCCCAGCGCTGCGGGGACCTTCGCCTTGAATTGATCATCCACTGAGAAATCGTGGTTTCCCAGAACAGAGCGATGCTCCGTTTTCAATCCCTTATAGATTTTCATGATTGGAGCGATGCTTGCGAAGTCGCGATCGATGATGTCACCCACGGTCACGATAAATTCGAGGTCCTCTTGATTGAGGTGTGTGATGCAGGCTTTCAGCTTGCCCAAGGAAGCGCGGAAGTGCCTGCTACCCGCCGGATTAACATCAGCATATTGTGGATCACCAAGAAGGCCAAATGAGAATAAAGGGCTCTCCATGGCGGCAGGTTGTGCGAGGAGCTTGTCCGACAAAAAAGCCCCACCAAGTGCTGGGATCGTCAGTCGCAGAACTTGGCGACGGGAGTAATTTTGGAAATCCATGAGATGTGTGTGTTCTTCTTGTTGCACAGAAATGAGCTAGCGGATAGTGGCAAGCGGACTGTAATTAGGCAAGGATAGATACTACGAACACATGTAGCATGATCGATTCACCTATCTAATTTACGGCTTGGTTAGCCATAGACGGTAAAAACGCTGAGTCAAAACAGGTAATGAGGAGACGTCATATGAAAGACGATCGACTCCGGAAGCAAAGTGATCTGACGTAATCGTTGTATTTGTGTTAACTGGGTCCCAATTGGCTAGGTCGGTGGATGTCTGAAGAACCAGATTAGCGCCTAGATAATCTCTGGCTGCCTGCGTGGTGGGAAAGAAGATGCTGTTGCCAGCCGCTTTAGGATATGTAGGTGTGGGGCCAGTTAACGGGTTGGACGCGAACAGGAACTCGATGCCGTTAGAAATTTGGTCGGCGTTAGGATCACCTTCGAATCCTGCAGCTATCCCAATGAGTCCCTGAACAACGACCCAGCTCTCATAAGCATCGAGCGAACTTTCTTTTACAATCGCAATGCGATTGCGGTTTCCAGTATCGTCGTAGGCGTAGTGAATGACATATCCCGCGGGCAGCCCGCTGACGGAAGCAAAGGCCCCGGATAAGGACCCGTATGAGGCGATGATGTAGGCGTCTAGGGTTGGTGTATCCAAGGTCGAAATAGTGAGATCCATAGCGACGGCATTAAGAGCGCCAGTGACGTCTAACCGATCGGCTGAAGTGGCATCAATTTCGATAAGTAATGTTCCAGCCTGAGCGTCGCCGCCAAGGGTGAGCTTACCGATCGATTGACCTGGAGAGATTGTCCCGATACCGCTGACGTCACCAGATACCGTGCCATTTCCCCCGAGAGTCCCCTGGGCCTGGACGATGACTTGGGGCGAGCCAGCCAGCGTGATGCCGTCATTAGTTTCTAGGGTGCCGGCAGTAATGGTGGTGACCCCGGTGTAGGTGGCGTCATGAGCAAATATAAGTTTGGATGCACCATCCTTGGTCAGAGCGGCAGCGTGCTCGTAGTTCTTGATCTCGCCGCTGACGATGTGGTTAGCGGTCCCCTCACCCTCCACGCGAGCATCGTGGTAGAGGTAAAGATCAAGGGCAAAATCGAAGGTGTAGTTAGCTCCGTTTCCACTGAGGTCAAGCGTCGGAGCTTCTCCTGTTAGAAAGTGTTTAGCGAGAAGGACGCCGTTTCCTGAAATGGTCGCTTTCTTACCGCCCGCCCCCGTTCCCTCGGTGCGGAGGGTGTTCTGAATAAATTCAGGGCCCGTCGGGCGATTGAGGTTATTCTTGGCGATGTAGTCGAAGTCGCTCTTGGCAGGGAAAACCAGCGTCCCAAGTGCACAGGAATCATAATCAAGAAGTGTATCACTTGTTGCAGATCCTGATTTGTCCCACTTGTTGCTACTCCCCCATAATTGGGGTTCAGCCTGGCTGGAGCCGGAATCCAGTCGGCCCAGGTAAACATTATCGACCCGAGCGAATCCACCGGTATTGCCATCTTCATCGACAGCCTGGAAGCGAAGGAAGAGTCTCTTGCCGGTGGCTCCTGAGTAGCTGAAGGTGAAGTTCTCTGTCAGCCAGTTATCACTGGTGGGCGACGTGGCGGTATGCTCTTTGATGATGGTCCTCGTGCCGCCAATGATGTTGGTATCTGTGGTGAAGAGCTGGAATAGAATCTCGTCGTTTGACGCCCAGCTGCTGGAGCTCAAATAAAGCCAAGCGTAGCTGCACTCAAAGCTCTCGCCATTGGTCAGGATGTGGTCGGTGTCGATGGCGAAATGACGTTTATTGGGGGTATCTACGGTGCTTGCGTTCCAGCCGTTAACATTCGCTGGAGAGTCAAGCTTGATCGCCTTCGTATTGGTGCCGAGAAGGTTTTCCCAGTCGGGTATATCATTAAATTTATAGTCTAAAACTCCTGCCGCCCCAGGGTTTTCCTCAAAGCCACCATTGTTCACCGCGCTATCGTGCACGCCATTGCCAGCGTTGCCATCGTCGTAATCGATGAGGATCAAATCGACACCACCGGACGTCGTGCTGTCGGTCGGGTTGAAGGTGAAACTATAGTTATAGTTATATGTATCGAGAGGGCTTCCCTTCCCTGGAAAATTCGGCTTATCCACTTGCACATCAAAATTGGCGGCATCCTTCAGCATATCAGCTAGGATGGTGGGATTCCAACTGATGATGTTGGTTGACTCGCCAATATCCTCGGAGGTGTTATATAGAAACTGGTCACCATCTGCCTCTAGAATCAGTTTGTAGTTTCCCTTACGCAGGCCGTATTTATTGACGCCTCTGACAAGAACGTATTCGTGGGGATCGGAGCTGTCGGCACCGGTGACATAAGGAATAAGATTGGCTCCCATCAGCTCGGCGGGAACCGCATTGCCTCCTGCACCAATCATAGTCGGTACGATATCCATGGAGTGAACAGGTTTGTCGAAGCTGGCATTAGCAGGGATATTAGGTCCGACCATGAACATCGGCACTCGGCAACCACCATCGTAGACGGACCCCTTCTCTCCCCGAAGAGGTAAGTTGAGGCCGGTATTGCTTCTGGTGGCACCACCGTTGTCGTTAATGAAGATGACGATAGTGTTGTCGATAATGGAATCGGAGGTATTGCCGTCATTGTTAGGATCCTCGATACGATCCATGAGCAAGCCGACATTCCTATCCATGGTGTAGAGCATGGAGTAATATTTTTTTCGGTCGTCGCTCATGCTTGTAAAGTTGGCATAGTTTGGGTGGCCGGGATTACTTAGGGCTGAGTAATCCGCTGACTCCTCAAGCGGCCCGTGGGGAGCAGTAAAAGCAACGTAGAGAAAGAACGGGTAGCTTTTATTGGCGTGGGCGGTGACGTATTCCCTAGCTCGTTTACCGAAGGCATCGGTAATGTCGCCATCCCAGTTTCCGCTGTCCTCTTCGTTCTTATTGTTGGCGGGATCCGAGGGCGTATCACCGGGGGACATCTCTCTGAGCAGTTTTTCATCTCTAGACGACTGATTCACAGCCATCGGGGTAGCGTAGGGCCGAGAGCCGCCGAGCAGACCAAAGAAGTGATCCACTCCCTGGCGGGGCGGACGGTTGCCTGGCACAGTCACCACTCCGCCGCTAAGCGTGTCATCCTGAGCACCGACATGCCATTTTCCAATCGCGAGCGTTTTATAATTGGCTCCTGAAATATTCTTCATTCGCTCAAACGCAATGACATCTTCATTAGCGAATCCATCTGGGCCCTCGTTTGCACCCATGTGGTTACTGATGTTATGTTCGTAGCCGACTCGTTGGCCGTAAGAGCCGCTGAGGATGGATCCGCGCGACGGAGAGCAGACCGTTCCGGTGTAGGTCTTGGTAAAAAGTGTGCCTTGAGCGCGAAGGGCATCCAGCTCGGGAGTGAGCATTTTTGTTGTTGTTTTGGTGATCGGGTTCATGAAGCCAAAATCCGCATAGCCAGCATCATCAGAGACGATCAAAATGATATTGGGTTGGGCGAGCAGCGACTGACAGGCGATACTAGTCAGAATTATCGTTAATAATATTTTCATGAAATCTTAAGTTTGGCCTCATTTTTTAACTGGTGGATCTCGGCAATCAACCTGACGCAGCAATTTTAAAAATACAGCAGACACATATATCATTGAGAAACTACACAGAGCCCTTCTCACGGAAAGATCATTTCCCTTCAGCACATCACCGACCAGGGGATAAGCACAATCGCACAAAACTTTAGGTATCAGTGCCGCTGACTCGCATGCATTAGCTTGTATGCATCAGAGCTTAGTCAAGCTTCGGTCCAATTCTCGGCGGACTTGGCGGCTTTGGCTTTGCGTTTGGATCAGCTGGCGGACGAGTCTTAAGTGCATTGACCTCAATATCCCGTATGTAGAAGCGATATTGCCCCCATCCGTTAATTTCCCAGCCAGCAGCTACCCTTTGGCGTTCCGCTACTTTTCTCGCTGCAAGGTAAGTATCAAAACCATTCGGGTGAACTCTAAACATTACCACAGCTCTGCGGTTCGAAGAAAGCTTACGCATTATGTTTTCGAACTGGCTTCTTTTCTGTGACAACTGATCAATTGTCGTTCCCCCACCAGCTAAATCGGGTTTTATATCTACATACAATGCAGTTCCATAAGGATGTCCTGGAACAAGAATCTTCTGCCCACGTTGATTGGTCAGTGGGTTCTCTTTAAAATATGCAACAATTTTACGTTGATCATGAATGTACTTATCTCGGCCTTTTTGCTTAACCCTCTTAAGCACCCAGTCTTTTCTATTTTTCTTAGCTGCCTGGATGTATTTATCTGTTGGAGTAAAGGGATCGATAAAATGCACCCTGTCTTTATGAACGATAGCGTAGTAGATCTGTGCGTTTTTTGGAATCGATCGGCTGTTAGGTATACTCACCACTGTGGCGGGAGGAGGCACAGGCATGGGAGTCTGGTCGAGCTGCGCTTCAAGCTCAGCAATACGTCTCTGCTGTGTCTCGGTTTTTTTTTGCTCAACATTTCTGGCCGCACGTGATTTCACCTCCATTTTTTTAAGCTCATCAAGCGCTATGAGAAGATCCTCTCTCAACTTCGCGTCCTTCTCTAGAATGGCGAGATCCGTCTGCTCCCTCTGAATTTCTTCGGGCCTGGGCGC
>DPWT01000252.1 GCA_003527555.1 Verrucomicrobiales bacterium
TGTGTCGAGTGGCTCGTTGCGCATGGAGGCGATGTGTTCGGCGGTATGTCGTGTGAAAGCCGGTTCGTTGCGTTTGCCGCGATGTGGTACTGGTGCGAGATATGGGGCATCTGTTTCCAGCATGAAAGATCCTGCGGGGCAGCGTTTGGCTGTATCTAGCACGGTGTCGGCATTTTTGAATGTAGCGATGCCAGTAAATGAGATTAGGCCACCGAGATCGAGAATAGGTTGTGCGGCATCTATACTGAAGGGGAAGCAGTGGAAAACCGCGCGGACACGATCAGCATACTCGCTATAAATGGCTATGGCATCCTGAAGTGAGGCGTCTCCGGATTGGTCACGTGTGTGGATGACGATGTTTTTTTCAAGTTTTGCAGCGAGCTCGAAGTGCTGATGGAGAAACTTGCGTTGTCGTTCGCGATAATTTTCATCTGACCAGCCATCGGGTGCGGGATGGAAATAATCGAGTCCTGTCTCGCCGATGGCGACGCATCGGGGGTGGCGTGCGTGTGATTCGAGAGCGATTAGATAGTCGTCGGGAGTCTCATGCGCATCACAGGGATGGATGCCGATGCAGGCAAAAACTGCCAGATAAGTTTCTGCGATGCTGAGGTTGTCTTGGCAGTCTTCTAGATTGGTAGCGAGGGTTACCATCCGGTTGACGCCGTGCTCGTGTGCACGGGTGATGATTTCCTCCAGTTCGTTTTTGGAGAACTTGTGTGATGCCAGATGGCAGTGTGAATCGGTGAGCATGGTTTACCTTTTGCCAAAGATAGGGCGTGCGTTTTTGGTGATCTCGGCATCGAGTTCCTGCATGCGGTTGGACAGTTTTACGACAACTTCAGGATGCTTTTCAGCGATGTTATTCTGTTCGCCCAGATCAGTTTTAAGATTGAACAGCATAGCTGTGGTCTTTTTATTTTTAGATTTTCGATGTGGTTGTTTCTGAAGCAGTTTCCAGTCGTCCTGACGGATGCCCTCTAGTTTTCCGTTGGATGTATAGTGTAGGAATTCATTGCGCGAGCTTGACTGGTTTTTGGTGAATACTTCTGTGACGTCGAGACCATCGATTTTATTTTTAGCTTTGAGCGGATGACCTGACAGCGTTGCGATGGTGGGGAGTAAGTCGATGCTGCTGACGAGTTCGGCCGAGCTTTTTCCGGCTGGGATAGTGCCGGGACGCGAAATAATAAATGGCACGCGTTGCCCGCCCTCGAAGGTGGTTCCTTTTCCTGCCCTAAGCGGACCAGCGCTACCGCCGTGATTTTTGAACTGTAGCCACGGGCCGTTATCGGTGGTGAAAATGATATATGTATCTTTTTCGAGCTTCAGATCTTTGATGGTTTTAAAAATCCTGCCGCACTCGGCGTCGATGTGTTCGATGACACATTTGTAGGCATTGGCTGGATCTGGGTCTAACACATCATCAGGAACGTAGAGAGGAATGTGCGGCATGCTGTGCGGTAGATAGAGGAAGAAGGGTTTGTCTTTGTTCTTGGTGACAAAGTTGATTGCCTCATCGGTGTAGCGTCGGGTGATGGTGCGCTGATTGACTGGAACCTCGATGATTTTGTTGTCGCGCATCAGCGGTGTCTTCCATAGCGGTGAGAACTTGTCTTGATTTTTCCAGCTTTCGTCCTGACTCATGCGTGGCTTGCCCTTGTTGTTGGGGTGGCTCATGTCGTTCGAATAAGGGATTCCGAAGTAGCTGTCGAAACCGTTCGCTGTGGGTAGCGTTTGAGACACGTGACCCAAGTGCCATTTGCCGACGCAGGCAGTTGCATAGCCGTTTGCCTTCAGGTGATCTGCAATGGTGAGTTCATCCGGGTGGAGTCCGTATGTGTTTTTGGGAAACACAACGTGTCGGTGCATGCCTACACGCTTTGGGTAACATCCTGTAAGGAGTCCGGCGCGTGATGGTGAGCAAACAGGTGATGGGACATGGAAATCGGTTAGTTTCAGACCTTCAGCCGCGAGTTGATCGAGGTGTGGGGTCTTGATGGTTTTTGATCCAAAGCAGCCAAGGTCAGCATATCCTTGATCATCGGTAAAGATGATGATGAAGTTAGGGTCGCGCGCGATGGCAGATGAACAGCAAAGAATCGACAGTAGTAGGTAGATTGCTTTCATGATGGTTACTCTTGGAGGTAGGTTTTGGGTTTGTAGAGCAATGAGAAAGGTATGAAGGTGATGGCGGTGATGAGCATGAGTTTGGTAAAGAACCAGAAGTAGGCGGCTCCTTCCAGCTTGGTCTGTCCACCTGCATAATACGTCGTTTTGAGTGGTGATTTATCATTTTGAGAGAGAGAGTTCTCGAGCATGCCCTTGCGTTTTTTCTCGCGGTAGAGCCATGTATCTTTTTCGTCTGCATCGGCCTCCCTAATAGAGACGATGACACCAAGATCCCATTTGGTTTTGGTTGTTTTGTCTGGGCCGTCAGATGATATACGAGCAGAGCTTGAGCTTAATAGAGAGTAACGTAGAGGATTACCCCACGGGTCATTAATGCTTGATAGCGCGGATGTACCTTTGCGAGTGGTTGGCAAAGACTGTTTTGTCAGGTAGATGTTTTGGATAGCATTCGAGCTATTTTTCAATAGATCATGAACGGCTGATTTGATTTCACCTTTTGAATCAACAAGCAGATCATCATCTGTGCCTTTTTTGCCGTCATACCCCATGTGTGTCACACCTTTACTTAATGTTATCTCTGGGATCTGTATGTAAACGTTGATTATTCCTGTTAGGGCATTACCTGCGAAAACGGACAGGAGATAAATCCCCATAATGAAAGACTTCATTTTGCGGGGCGACTGGGTGTAGGAAAATTCTAGGCAAACGATCGAAATGAGGATTTCAGAGGTGGTAAATATGAGGTAAGCAAGTAACTGCCACCAGACCGATGGTGTTTGGCCTCGGTCGATCTCTTCCTGAGCCCATGAAATCACGGCGAATGAGAGCACCATCAGAAAGAGGCCCGCACCGATTTTTCGTAGTGGGGTTAGTTTGATTGCTTTTGATGCAGCTGGGTAGATAAACCAAGTGAACAAGGGGATAAGCACGAGAATTAAGAAAGGGTTTGCCGCTTGGATTTGTGAGGGGAGAACCTCTAGTTGGCGCAATGATTCGGGCATGAACGGAAAGTTTAAAATTTGGCGGTCCATTTTTTCTGCCTGAAAAACGAGTGTGTTTGCTGTCTGATCAAATAAGCACCAGAACACGGCGACAAACAGAAACAGTGGTGCTAATTTGCCGACGGCAGCGAGGCCTTCAG
>DPWT01000118.1 GCA_003527555.1 Verrucomicrobiales bacterium
AATAAATTGATGAAAATAATATTAAGTAATGCTTTGTTCTGTATGTCATACATACTGAGTGCACAGTTCCTATCCGCGGCAACAACATGGAATGGCGGAACATCCAGCAACTTTGGAACAGCTGGAAATTGGTCTAATAACTCTCCAGGTAATGCCGCTGATGATGGAAGCAATAATTTAGCCACTATTAACAATGGTAACACAGTTGATCTACCGAGCGATTATACTGGAACAAATACCTACAATTTGGCTGTAGGTGGAAACTCAACCTTGAATGCATCTGCTAATTTTACGGCAACAGGTTTGACTGTTCAAGACACTGGCGTTGTCAATTTAACTGACGGTGCATTTACACTTCCTAAAACTTCTGCTAACAACAATGGACAGGGCTCCAATGGCACGTTAAGTATTCAGAACGGAGGAATTCTTAATATTTCTGGTGGCTCGCATATCTTCAACGAGCGCAGCACCATGAATGGTACATTTCGTGTAACAGGTAGTAATGCGAGCATCAGGATGAACCAGATTGGCGGTGGGAATGGGACATTTGATTTTGTTTTTGATGCAGTTGGGGTGAGTGGAGTTTACGGTAACTTAGGTTTTTCTTGGCTTAGTATTGGTGCGAGTTCAGTGATAGTAGATGGTTCATCCTATACTGGTGGTGCCGCCTCATTTACGCTGTTTGATGGCCATGGAGCTGGAAACACGCCTGCCGCGAGTAATTTTACCATTACTGGTCTGGGCGATGAGGGTGTAGACTGGACCTTGGATATTACGAACAATCCGAACGGTCCACTCAACGACACTGTTATCTTGAATGTGATTCCCGAACCATCAACCACAATTCTTCTCGGTCTTGGCGGTTTGGCACTCATACTCCGTCGTAAGAAGTAAGGTTAATAAGCTCTGATCAACCCAGGTTCTCTCATGGAGAGCCTGGGTTTTTTGTATCCTATTTTTGCCTAAAAGGAGATTGAATAACTTCTAATTTCTAGGTTTTTCAACCGACAGAATCTTGCCGAACAAGGCAGGGCTCTTACCTTTGGTTTTGATGCTGAGTTTTCCCTCGGCGCTGATGGAAATCTGGCGGACTCGGAATACACCCTTCTGGTAATCAAAGGTTTTAGCATCATCCTCGTAGAGACTAAAACTACCTGCCTTTTTTCCATAGTGGCGAACAATGAGATCCTGCCCCTTCGCGGCTTTGCTGTTAGCCGGAGCTTTGGCGAACATCGGGACCACGGCGCCCTCTTTGACGAATAGCGGAGTGCGGTTTTTTAGGCCTTCTGCTGTGACCGTGATCTTGGTGTTGTTGCCGACAAGTTCGCCTGTGTAGAAGTCATACCAGTTTCCTGCAGGTAGTTGCACGCTGCGTTTTGTGGCATGTTTACTATAAAAGGGGGCCACCATGATACTTGGCCCAAACATGAACTGGTCGTTTTTCTCAATGATTTTGCCTTCGGCATAGGGGTTGGTTTCGCTATCGAGTTTTCCTTTGATGACAACTTTGTTAGCACTGTCAAATCCATCTTCTAGGATCATCGCGCGGATCGGGGGGATGCCTTTGTAATGGTATTCAGCAAAGGCGGAGTAGAGGTAGGGGAGGAGTCGCATCCGCAGCTCGATCACTGCACGAATGTCATCGGTCACCTCTGGAAATGCCCAGGGTTTTTTCCCGGATGACCAAGCATTCAGGTTGGCCATGGGTGAGAAACAGGTCGTCTGCATCCGGTTGAGCCATTCGCGTGCATTTTTCGCACTGCGGATTTCAGGTGTCCAAAGGATACCACAGAGACTGGCGGTCGAGAGTCCGGTGATATATTCCTCGTGGTTGTAGGAATCGGAATAAATCACAAACGGGTATCCTGATGCCGCTCCATTGCTGGCACGAACCAGACTGTAGGTGCGTGTGTTGTATTTTTTAAACAGATCCTGGTAGAGCATTTTCTGCATCAGCAGCCCGTAGGTCTGGCGCATGGCTTCCGCTGACGTGCCCGACGGAAATGTCGCGTGATCCGGCCAGAGCCAGAAGTCATAACCGTCAACTTCATCCACTTTGTAGCCACTGATGCCGATGCTGATGTGGTCTTGGTAATGCTGGTCGGTGATGATCTTGCGGGCTGCCGGGATGGTGTAATCGGGAACGATTCCCAGCCAGACCATGTGTGATCCTGAAAGTGGATACATGTCCTTGTAAATTTTGGCCTTCTGGGAAATGTAGGGGTTTTCCCAGAGATTGAGTCGGACGCCTTGACCGAGCAATGTCTGAGTGAGCTTCTTGGGGTCGGGGAAACGTTTCTTCTGCCACTCGAAAGTACAGGGATATGACTTGGTCATCCAGCCAGGCTCTAGACCAATCACATCCAATAGAAATCTGTTTTTGGTGAACTCGGCGACTTCTTGTTCGACCTGCTCTGCTGAGTAGTGAGCATGCACACGATTCCAAAACCCAAGCCCCCACAGAGGAGGCAAGGCGCCGCCGCCGGAGTAGAGGTTGTAACGCTGCACCACCTCGAGCATGGAATCGCCTGCAAAGAAAATCACCTCCATACCGGACGCCCTGATGGCAGCCTCAACCGAATCGCCCATGGGTTTTGCCTGCCACGGCCCCGGCTGTGTCTTGACTTCGTCCTTGGGTGGATTGCGATCGACTTCGGGTGGGCGTTGGGTGGCGTCCTTGCGGTTGCTGATTTGGTTGTAGACCTTGAGAAAGCGTGCAGTGTTGAAAAACACGCCGTAGCCACGGGATGAAATGTAAAAGGGCGCGGGTGCGTGGGTACGCCCACCACCTTTGCCCCAGTGGTCGACATCTAGGCTGAGCACGCGACTTGTCTGGTTGGTTTTGTCAAACTGCAGACCGTATCCATAGAGTCTTTCGTCAGGAGCGCAGGGTATACGGATCATGATACGACCATCTGGGTTGATGATGTATTTGATATCACTTTCCTTGAATGGAAAGTCCTGCTTACCGAGCGCGTTGATGCTGTCGATGCGTGGCGCTTCTGCAGTAAGATCGGTGTAGCGCAGCTCCTTGGACATATCTCCTAGGGACGCGATCCATACTCCGTGTGCCGGTTTTTTCCAGTCGCTCACCGGTTTAAGGTTTTTGATGGTAGTCTCATAGATGAGGGTTTTTCTCATCAGTGGTGGAGCTTCACTGTGGCAATGGTTAGAGCAAGCAATCAAGAGGATACAAATAAGCGATTTCATACTTTTTCAAATTAAACAAAGGTAGCTCTGAGAGTATCCTATGTTTACAGGATATATATGATCGATTGGCTTAGTAAGCGCCTTGATCAATCATTTAGTCATCAGAATTTGTGTGATGAAGAAGGTTATGATTATAGTGCAATGGATCATATAAATCAGAATTTATGCATTGGTTCCAGTCTCCTAAATATAGGGGATGGACGTGGCGCATGATTCGACTGTATGATATACATACAATAATGTGAAAGTAATCAAAATAGCATCAATATGACTTGGGCAACCATATCTCGGCGGTCTGCAGAGTTTTTCCACAACTCTTCAGGTAGTACGCGCCCTGCTTTCGCTCTGATTGCGACGATTAGTGTGATGGTATTGCTAGTTGTATTAGCAATGGCGATGCTTTCCTTGAGTACACTGGAGCAAAGATCGGCTTTACGTGATGAGCACATGAAAGAAGCTCGGGCAAATGCGCGACTGGCACTCATGATTGCTCTTGGTGAATTACAAATGGCGGCAGGACCTGATCAGCGAGTGACAGCGACGGCAGCTATATTGGGTGATTCAAACAATGGTTACTCAAACGGAACGGTAGCCGTAAATGGGAAAAGACATTGGCTGGGGGTATGGGACACCTCCACTTACAGCCCTGCCAGTCCAAATCTAAGAACCTTTAATAAATGGTTAGTTTCCTCAGCAGACCAATCCACGATCAATACGATCTCAGCTGCAAGCATTGATCCAGAGGACAATTATTTAACTATTTTCGAAGGGGTGGACCGAGCCTCAGATGTCGTAGTGCCAAAAGTGCAAGTTGGTGTCGATTCTGCCCACAGTTCCTATTACGCCTACTGGGTGGAAGATGAGGGAGTTAAGGCTGACCTTGCCTGGAGTGAAACTCCTGCTTTGGCGACGACAGGGGCAGATCTAAATCGCGCTCAAGAGCGCCGTTTGCACTTGCGTCCTCGTTTGTATGGTAGGGAGGTGTAAAGTGTGGAGAAAAGTGAGAAACCTAATTAGGTGAAGGCTGACTCATCAGTAAGCCGTTCTTCAGTGCGGAGCACATGCCAATATCGCAATTGACAATGCATTCATATTTTGCCTTAAGCGTATTGTTCAGAAGTTGCTGAACTCTTGCCCCTGTGGAACACCTCACCACATCGTTCATCGTCCCGCTTGGTTTCTCCGGGATCACAATGCCTTCCACTCCTTGGACTAGAGCAAACTCGTCAAGGCGTAGAAACTAATACTGGAAAAAATAACTAGTATAGAATTACGTACGCTACGTACATGGGCAGGCGGTTTTTCCCAAATTCCCATTGTTCTGTCCCCTTGTACGTTTGAGTGACCACGCACTGGACAGGTCTCAGCACCTTTTTTGGCGATACTTCCTTTCAGTAATAGTAA
>DPWT01000037.1 GCA_003527555.1 Verrucomicrobiales bacterium
ACCAAAAGATTTATCAAGTCCAACATAGAGGTCTAACTCATCAAATGCTGCGTTTCCTTTATTGCCATCGCTGTCCTGATACCAGACACCTCCCGATAAATTGATACCACTTCCTAATTCGGTACTAAAATCAACCCCAGCTTCAATCATGTCATCACCGAAGTCGACACCTCGGAATTCATAGATTGAGTGATAACCAGCGTGAACTTCGAATTCAACTTCAGCTGAGGCTGGCACTGCGGTAAAGGCAAGAAGCCCGCCGCCCATCATTATGCTTTGTAACGTATGTTTCATAATCTCCTTTGTGTAAGCAGATATCGTGCCAACCCAAGCAATAAAAAACCGAAGCCCCTTAAATTGGGGCTCCGGCACTTAGTGTTGTAAGATTGCGGCGTCCTAAGCCTCCCAGTTGTAGGCTTCCTCACCGTGTTCAGCGCGGTCTAGACCACCGTGCTCGACATCCTCTTCAACGCGAATGTCTCCACAAATCAGCTTGGCGGCGTATAGACCAATAATTGAGGCTACAGCACTCCATAGAACCGTCACCACAATACTCTTACCCTGAACGATTACCTGGGCAAAATCACCACTGCCATCACGGATAAACCATCCAGTGAGCAAGGCACCCACGATACCCCCAATACCGTGGACTCCGAAAACATCCAAACTATCGTCGTAGCCAAGCGCATGCTTCAGCTTGGTTGCTGCAAAATAGCAGACTAAGCTGGAAAGAGCACCAATCACCAAGGCTCCCATAATTCCAGCCGTACCAGCGGCAGGGGTAATGGCGACCAATCCGGCAACCGCACCCGTAGCCGCACCCACTGCAGTAGGCTTTTTGGCAATGATCCACTCAAGAGCAATCCAGACGACCACAGCCGCAGCGGTGGCAACCTGCGTCGTTAGCATGGCCATTCCTGCACCAGTATCAGCCGCTAACTGGCTGCCTGCATTAAAACCAAACCAACCAACCCACAGCAGTGCTGCTCCGATAAGCACGAAAGGAACATTGTGTGGCACCAGCGCAGGACCCGGATAACCCCTTCTTTTTCCAAGAAATATGCATGCTACAAGACCAGCAATGCCGGCATTGATATGCACAACATTTCCTCCTGCAAAATCTATTGCACCCCAACTGTGCAATAGCCCACCACCCCAAACCATATGCCACATTGGTAGGTAGGATAACAACGTCCAAATTATAGTGAAAATCAAGATAGCAGAGAATTTCATTCTCTCAGCAAAGGCACCCACAATGAGGGCAGGACTGATGATTATGAAGGTCATCTGGAACATGACAAATACGCTTTCAGGAATTGTTCCTGATAATGGACCATTGCCATCTTCTGTAGACGAGATGTGGTCGAGAAAAAGCTTTGAGCTATCCCAACCAATAAGCCCGTGCCACGAATCACCTGTGGCAATGGCATAGCCAAAAATCACCCAAAGTATCGACATCACTCCAGCAATGGCGAAACACTGCACAAAAATACTTAACACGTTTTTACCACGCACAAGGCCACCGTAAAATAACGCTAGGCCAGGCAAACACATCAACAAAACAAGCAGTGATGCCACAAGCATCCAAGCTGTATCTCCGCTATTAAGCTCTGAAGTTTCCTCTGCAGCCATGAGTAATGGCGCAGACATAATTAGTAAGAAGGGCATCAGCCACAAGGTCTTCGATTGTTTCATAATGATATTTTTTGAGTTTCTGATTACGCACGCTACCCCGAAAAAAGTTTTTCTTTTTAATCAAGAGAGCTTTCGCGCGCGTGTGAAATGATAGCAAACACCGTGCCAACTTTTAATCATCACCCCAAAAATATATCACAGCTAATTCTGGCACAACTCATGCTGTAACTTGGCTGAATTAGTCAAATACTATGATGAAAAACACTATCAAACTAACACTCCTGATGTGCCTTACTGCACTTGTCAGTCTGTCACCCGCCGCCCACGCAGAAACCATCGACCCAACGAACGATGACTACCACGTTACCCAAGAAATGCTCGATCCGGATCATGACGAGTATGACGAGGGTGCAGTCGACCTCATCGGTAAAAGCATCTATAAGTTTATGCAATTTGGCGGTGACACCGCAAGCCTCTCTGCTGAACAAAAAGCTGCAGCAGAGGGATATTATGACCGCTATGAAGACGCACCGTTCTTTGGTCTTTCCAACGTATGGATACTCCTTTGTGCGTTTCTCGTTTTCATCATGCACCTTGGATTCTCGTGCATCGAATCCGGCCTCTGCCAGCGCAAAAATACAGTCAACATACTTTTTAAGAATGTATTCATCATCTGTTCCGGTTTAGTCCTCTACGCTGTCTATGGATTCAATGCTATGTATCCAGGAGATTTTAATAGTTTCTTTTCCTTTGGATCACAAATCACCAACGCCGACTACGGTAGCACTGACCTCTCATACGGCGGCATAGGTTTATGCCAAACAGGTTTTGCCGACTTCATTTTCCAGGCCATGTTTGCAGCCACTGCCGCCACCATTGTTTCAGGCGCCGTTGCTGAGCGTGTAAAACTGCCCAGTTTCATGATTTTTGCAGCACTTCTTGTGGGCTTCGCTTACCCCATCACAGGTAGCTGGAAGTGGGGAGGTGGATTCCTCGATGGAATGGGCTTCTACGACTTTGCCGGTTCGTCAGTCGTTCATGGGTTCGGCGGTTTCGCTGCACTCGCATGTGTGCTAGTTCTAGGGCCACGCAAAGGTAAATACACTGCAGATGGCGTGAAGCCCATTCTCCCATCAAACATGCCTCTTGCAACCATCGGTGCATTTCTCCTCTGGTTTGGCTGGTTTGGCTTCAATGGAGGCTCCGTTCTCTCAGCTGACCCAAGCTCAATTTCATACGTGATAGTTACCACATCCCTTGGGGCTGCAGCTGGCGGTCTTGGGTGCATGTTCTTCTCATGGATCACTCTCAAAAAGCCTGATCTCTCCATGTCACTGAACGGCATCCTTGCTGGTCTAGTTGGTGTAACTGCAGGAGCTGACCAACTCACATTAATTGGAGCTGTTATAGCTGGCGGAATAGCCGGTGTGCTTGTAGTCATCTCAGTTCTTTTCCTTGATAAGATCAAGATAGACGATCCAGTGGGCGCAATTTCAGTGCACGGAACATGTGGCATATGGGGAACCATTTGTATAGGCCTTCCTTTTCTTACCAAAGAAGGAGTTGAAACATCATTCATCACTCAACTCATCGGAACCGTATCCATT
Organism: Verrucomicrobiales bacterium; assembly: GCA_003527555.1. GTDB lineage: Bacteria > Verrucomicrobiota > Verrucomicrobiia > Verrucomicrobiales > Akkermansiaceae > Oceaniferula. The sequence goes on from DPWT01000037.1 coordinate 3,243, forward strand.
GGCGCCTTCGCATTTGCCTTCTCATTTATCGTATTCTCACTAATCAAAGTGATCCTTGGAGTTCGCGTTGACGAAACAGAAGAGGCAGAAGGCCTTGATGTCGCTGAACACGGTGCTCCAGCATACAATCCATAAGCGTCAAATTTCATAGCTACGCTACCGGGAGGGGGTTTCGTCCCTCCCGGTTTTTTTGTATCCGGTACTTCCCAAAGCACCACCCACCACTCTATGTTCTTTGAGAAGATACAGCGATTATGACTTTTCTCCTTGTAGATAACTCCAATACCCGAACCAAATTTGCCAGCGCCTCGGCAGAGACGCTCAGCGGGTGGCAGAGTATTATACCTACAAAAAATATTACCGAAGATAATCTGGAATCATTACTTTCTGACCAATCTTGGGACGCTGCTATCGTAAGCTCGGTTGTACCCGAAAAATCTCATATTCTCGCATCTTACTTCAATAAGATAGGTCCATGCCTGTTGATTAGCCACCAGAGTAACCTACCGATCGATATCGACTACCCGAAGCCTGAGCAAATCGGAGCTGATCGACTCGCTAATGCTGCCGCCGCCTTCACTCTATTTGGAAGCCCATGCGTGGTGTTGGATTTTGGCACAGCTGTCACTTTTGACATAATTTCCAAAGAAAAAGAAAAGAGCCTCTACAAGGGAGGCGTCATTGCACCAGGTCTCGCCTCCATGACGGAGGGACTCGCACGTCGAACCGCACTTCTACCGCACATCCAGCTCGAGGAGCCTAAAAACGTAATTGGTAAGTCCACCGAGGATGCAATGCTCGCAGGAGCTATCTATGGTTACCGTGGACTAGTGCGAGAAATACTCACCCAGATCGAAAAAGAGCTCCAAGAAACTCCCACTATAATAGCTACAGGCGGAGATGCCGCGCTTATCATCAAGGGACTCCCAGAGATATGTCATCACTCACCACAACTTACTCTTGAAGGGTTAAGAATTATCGCCAACCTCCATTTTTAAACACATGAGCAAATCAGAACACACCACCCCAGTTGCACTAGGGATCGACTTTGGCGGAACCTCAGTGAAATTTGGAGTTGTCGCTGGTAACGAAGTGATCGACGCAGCACCTTCCATCGCTACCGAGGATTATACCGAGGCCACAACACTCATCGATGCAATCGTGCGCGTAGTCGAGGACCTGCGCGCAAGGCATCCCAACATCACGGCAATAGGGGTAGGTGTACCTGGCTTTGTCGATTTTCATTCCGGCACGATTCATAACCTCACCAACGTACGTGGCTGGAAAGATATCCCACTCAAAAAAATTATGCATCAGCTTACAGATCTGCCGATCACTGTAGAGAACGATGCAAACTGCATGGCATACGCTGAATGGAAACAAGGTGCAGGCAAGGGCATGGATCACCTAGTATGTATTACTTTAGGAACTGGGGTAGGAGGCGGCATTATTACTCACGGCCATATGCTAAGGGGAGCTAACTCTGTCGCTGGAGAACTCGGTCAGACATCTATCGATTATCAAGGCAGAAAAGGTAATTACGGAAACATGGGAGCGCTTGAAGACTACATTGGTAACAATGAAATAGCCGCCGACGCACGTGATCACTACGCAGCTGAAGGGATTGATCGCAATATCAGTGATTGCACACCTGCGGCCCTTTTCGCCAATGCCAGCGAAGGTGATGAAATCGCCTTGGATATCTGGAAAAACATTGCACGCAAGCTTGCAACAACCATCGTAAACTCTTGCTGGCTGCTTAACCCAGAAGCGATCATCATAGGTGGCGGCGTCGCCAAAGCGGGTGAGCTGTTATTTGAACCATTGAAAATGGCTATCAACGAGCAACTTTCACCCGCATTCAGCGATCATCTCAAAATCATTCCTGCCATGTTTAGTAATGAAGCCGGCATCATAGGTGCCGCAGCCCTAGCGCTGGACAAGACCTAACACACTCTACAAGAACAAGGATATCGTAGTTAAACTAAAAAACCATGATTAGACGCAGAATTTTCGTGCTAAATCATTCTCGTATGCCTAGTATATTAGAGTATTTTACTGCTAAACTTTTATGCAATCAATAAGCCAAATCGGCAATATCACCCTTGACCCTAAGACCCCGTTTTTCATCCTCGGCCCGTGCGCATTAGAGTCCGAGGAATTCACATGGGAAATGGCGCGTTCCCTAAAGAAAATCGCTGACCTTACTGGTATTCAATTTATTTTTAAGGCCTCATATGACAAAGCTAATCGAACATCCGTAGATTCTTTCCGAGGACCCGGAGTTGAGGAAGGCTGCCGTATTCTAGGAGAAATAGGCAGAGAGCTTAAGATACCAGTAACCACCGATATCCACACGCCTGCCGAAGCTGAAATCGCTGCAGCAAACATCGATATTCTCCAAATACCAGCATTTCTCTGCAGACAAACTGACCTGTTAGAAGCCTGCGCAAATACCGGCAAACCCGTTAATGTCAAAAAAGGACAGTTTCTTGCCCCTTGGGATGTAGAGCCTATTATCGGCAAACTAAAGCATTTCAATTGCGAAAACTTTTATATCACAGAGCGTGGCACGACGTTTGGATACAACAATCTAGTCACCGATATGCGCTCGCTCTACTGGATGCAAGATATGGGTGTGAAAGTCATTTTTGATGCCACCCACTCAGTGCAGCGACCGGGTGGACTTGGCGGCACCACTGGTGGCGACGGCAAACTCGCACC